>DAOVUC010000085.1 GCA_030632765.1 Candidatus Dadabacteria bacterium | reverse complement strand
GCATGGGTCAGCTCCTCACTTGATCGGAGGGGTAATTTGTTGAAACCTTCATGCAAGTATAGAAGCTTTTCATCATGTAGGTAGCATCAAGCGGCTCATTACTTGATGGAGCCGTTACCTAAACATATTTATTACACTACAGGAAACTTTGCCGATTATCATCTCGGGATTAAATTCTTCCCATTCCACCCGGGCTGTGGGGTAGTTTTTATTATAAGGCCTAAGTCTAAGCCCTGAGGGCTCGGAGTAACATTCCCTCACAATGTTTCCCTCATGAGGGATACTAAACGCGTAAACGCTTCCTGAGACAATATCCTTGGTGTTTGTGTCTATTACCGCCTTTGACCCTTTCATAAGCAGCTTTTCCATTGAATCTCCGGCCACCTGTATTACGATGCTGCCTTCCTTATAGATATCTCGGGGTATTACAACCGTTCCTATAGGTTCAAGCTCTGAGAGGTTGTCATTATCAACATTCTCAATGGAATAGACCCCAACTTGAACTAATTCACCTTCTTCTTCCGGTGTAATCTTGGTAGGGGCAACCACAGTTCTTATTGATCTGGAGGAGATCAATTGAGATTGCCTGATGAAGTCCAGCGATAGGTTTTCTCTGTCACAAAAAAGAACCAGCTCATCGAAAAAAGATACGCTATTACGCTTTTTGGCGTTCGAAAGCGCTCCTTTTCCAACTCCAAGCGATTCGGCAACCTCAAAGTCCTTGGTTAACCCTTTCATTGTCTTAATGGTCTCAATAATCTCTTCTACCGACTTTCGCATTTTATGAATCCTCCAATTTTGTACAAAAACAATGTAAATTTACGGATAAATCCACATTATGTGAAAAAAGGGCTTGAATAAATCCACAATCTGTGGTTTAATGTACAAGTAATCAACATAATGTAGATTATAATACACATATTGTGATATTGCAAGTTGATTTATGTTGATACTTAATTATTGGGTGTTAAGAACTCAAAGAATTATTTAGTATGACCGAAACAGTCCTATTTTTGTTATTTATCCCTTGAGGGTACAAAGGGGGAGTGGAATTATGCCCGGAGGTCTTAAACAAGCATGACAAAGGGCTTCGGATTATGCTTAACGGTCTTTTAACCCAGTGAGAGGATTCTAAAAAATATTTTACTACTGGAGGTTAAAATGATTGAAGATAGATTCAAGGTATCGGGTGAATTATTTAAGAAGATACTAACTCATATGGATTCTCTGTCGCGTAGAGAACTTATGGAGCTGCAAGATGAAAGCAGTGAGGCAATTCCGGGTGATTGCTCTCCTGCTCTTTATCATGTAATTCTGGCACTCAAAGACCTTGCTAAGGTTGAGCTTGTAAACAGGGACTTAATGGATAATTCCTGAGCATGATATGGGTGTGACGGCTATCTGGACTAAAAGAAGTGTAGTTTTATCGCCACTATTGCCTGAATACGCTGAGTGTTCTGATTGATAGTCATAGAATATATTGCTTAGTTTGTATAAGCTCTCAATATAAAGAGTTTATGTAGCTTATCCTTATTAAAGAAATATTATTGCACTCCATATAGTATAGAGATTAATTCCTTTCTCCGTTTCCAAGAAGCTAAACAAGTCCCTCGAGAAAAAAATAAAAAGATTATTTCGTTTCGTTTGATAATTTTAGTATACTAAGAGTTTACGGTTGCGGAAAAACTACCGGAGTTGCGGGCTTAGATATTAATTGCCCGGCTTAGATTTTAATTGCATAGAATCACTATGGGAGATGATATGAGAAATATAATTTCGAGTTTATTTGTAGTGGCTTTATTTTTGATCCTTGTTACAGGCAACATAGGCGGCTGTGGCGACGTTGGGCAAAAGTGCAATTTTGATTTAAACATATTTTATAATGGCCCGTCAATGGAACTGCAGTCCTCACAGTGGGATTGTAAACGAGGTGGGGAGACAGTTTTCACTATGGGATTGTTTGGGGATTTTACAGGTGTAAGAAGTGATATTGGTGACTTTATATTTAATCAGGACCAGTGCGGAAGAATAGATTTTGAGACACTAGAGGGAACCGGTATGTTAACAAAAATAGAAGGAAACGTATTCTCTCAGGGTGGGGTTACTATAGGCAATCTGGCATTTGATCAGGTGTCGGACGACTTTGGCGATATCTCGGTTGCGTGCGACCTTGTTCAGTTTTGACCTTCCCCCGGTTTGAGGCTGCTAAATGTTAATAAATAAGGGAGTTCTATGAAAAAGAATAAACACATATTATGGCTAATCTTTTTAATGCTTTTTATAGGAGGTTACGGGATTTCTTGTAAACAGAACTCAGATGAAGACCTTGATAAACGGATTGAAGATACTAAACACTTACAAGGTCATCGAAAAGAAATAATTGACGGTATGTTAGATGGAGGACTTGCCTCCAGGATAGAAAACCCAAGTGGGGAGCCGTACATATACGTAACGCAGCCATTTTATCTCCTTTCGAAGGGCGAGCAAGCATCGCTTTTGAATGTAGTCTGGTATTACTTCATTACACAGGACAGAAGCCTAGGTGTGCTTACAATATATGATGAAGATACGGGCAATGAAATTGGCACGTTCGGGAGAAAGGGACTCCTTATGGGGGAATGAGTTTTGTGCGGAAGGTTTGTTAAGAAGAGCAGTGAAGAGGAGCTCCGCCGCCGCTTTGGGTTTGATGATTCTTTGGGCGGGGTTATGCTTGAGCCCCGCTATAATATCGCGCCCTCTCAGGAGCATCCGGTTTTAATCGTCAGTCAGGACAGACGTGTTCTCAAAATGATGCGCTGGGGGTTGGTGCCTCACTGGTCGAAAGACCCTAAGATAGGCTATAAGATGATTAACGCCAGAGCTGAGGGGATAGAGGGAAAACCAAGCTTTAGGGGGCCGCTAAAAAAAAGGCGCTGTCTCGTTATGGCGGACGGGTTTTATGAATGGTACAAGGTGGATAAGAAAACAAAAATCCCCTATTTTTTCAGGCTTAAGTCGGGTGAGCCTTTCGCTTTTGCGGGGCTTTGGGATTTATGGGAAAAGGGGGCTCAAAAACTTCGGACATTTACAATAATAACCACTTCACCTAATGAACTCATGGAGCCAATTCACAACCGTATGCCGGCTATTTTAAATGAGAGTGATGAAGCCAGGTGGCTTGATCCCGAGATCACCGATTCAAAAGCTGTCCTGTCTCTTTTGAAGCCTTACAGCGCTGAAAAAATGGAATGTTATAAAGTCTCCGCAATAGTGAACTCTCCCAAAAATGATGCGCCCGAGTGCGTGGTTCCCGCAAATTAGAAATTCCCTCTAAATTATTCTTAGACAAGTTTTAATACGGCTTTCTTAATATTTTATCGACATACTTGTTTTTGCTAAATTTTTGTTTATAACTTTACTAAGACCACTTGTTTAAATGGAGGTGCAAGGGAATATGATCAGGGTCATCGTTATTGTTATCATTGTAGCTTTCATAGGTATCCAGTTTGTTCCGGTGAGCAGGACAAACCCGCCTGTGACCGGGGAGATCAAAGCTCCCGAGAATGTAATGGATGTCCTTAGGAACTCATGCTACGACTGTCATTCAAATGAGAATTCATGGCCATGGTACTCAAAAATTGCCCCTGTGTCCTGGCTTGTGGTGAGTGACGTTAATGAGGGGAGGGAGTATTTGAATTTCTCGGACTGGCAATCTTACAGCGCTAAGGACAAGGCTGAAGATCTCAAAGAGACCTGGGAGGATGTGGAAGAAGGCGAGATGCCTCTTTGGTACTATCTGCCCCTTCATCCTGAGGCAAAGCTCTCAGGTGCGGATAAGGAGACTTTAAAGAACTGGGTGCAGAGTGGGGGGCCACACTAAATGCTTGTACGGACGGTAGAGATTTTATGATCCCTGCTTTTTTTCCAAGCGATCCGATAGCATTTGACGTAATCCTTCCTCACTTATATAGAGGACTGTAAGTACGCACTCAGAGTTCTCACCTCTTAAAACTAGCTGAATATCGGTTGAGGGCAGGTCCCACTGAGCGGCGTAGATTACCTCGCCATTACATGTTGCCTGGCCCATATCGGCCTCGTCAATCTTTTGAGACGGGTCTATTTGTTGTACCGTATCAATAACAGGCTCGCCATTGGATTTTATTAACTCCTTTTTAATTTCTTCAAACTTTTCAGGATATTCATTTAGTATCATGAGCTTTGTACTGAAGAAAAATCCGGCGCGAATGAGTTTGTTATCTTTAAAGGTATATCCGATCTGTGTCTGCATACCCATCAGAAATATTTTGTAATCAAGAGTGTTTTCCGTTTTGATCTTCGGCTCAATTTTCTCACTCTCCATGACTTCTTCCATCGACATTCCCCACATGGCACCTCTGAAATCATATAGTTGCGCTGCCTGTGAATCTTCAGTCTCAGTTTCTTTGTTTTTAGCTTCTTCTATTTGAGGCGGTAGTGTATCGTTCTCTCCTGTTGGGTTTTGATCGTCGGAACAAGAGTACATAAAAAGGGTAATTATTATGAGCGTTAGTAGTTTTATATAACTTTGCAACGTGTGACTCTCCTTTTGGTAGTAATTGAATTGTGATAATTGTACCTAACTTTTTAAGATTTATGAGTATATTTATGAAAAATTATTATAAGCGCAGTCTGGATAACCCCGGGATACGTATATTATCATAATTCATGCAATCCTTTCCAAATTCGGGAATAATATAATATATGATTCACATAATTCCAGAAAAGCCCCGGGACTATCAATCGATCTATGATATTAATTCACAAGCATTTGAAACCGATGCAGAGGCAAGGCTGGTTGATAAATTAAGAGGGGTCGTTGACCCTTTTATTTCTCTTGTTGCCAAAGAGGATGGGATTGTTTTGGGGCATATTCTTTTTACTCCGGTTATAGTGGGCAATACAAAATTTCAAGCTATGGGACTCGGACCTATGGCTGTGAGTTCTAAGAGGCAAGGGCAGGGTATCGGTTCCGCTCTTATTACCGAAGGTCTTCTATTCTGTGGCGGGTTAGGAGCTGTTTTTGTCCTGGGTGAGCCTGAGTATTACGGCAAATTTGGATTTGAGCCTGCCTCAAGAAAACAAATCTATTATAAAAATGATGAATTCTCGCCTTATTTTTTTGTGATCGAGCTCATGCCGGGCGCGCTGGACGGCATGAGAGGCGAGGTCTTCTACCACCCCTTCTTTGACGAGCTATAGCTTGACCCCTGCAATTTTTCGTACATACGGGCGAACAATTTCAATATAGCTTGTGGTTTCCCCTGGAAATATAACGAGAGCGTATTCTATGCGCCTAATTGTCCTTAAACATATAGGGGGTTGTGCCTTCAGTTAGTTCTTTAAAAAATCTAATTATATTTTGTTCATACATGTGTAAGAAGCGGGAGAATATCTCAAACCGCCTCGCCGTTAATTGGGTTTTGCAGAGAACTTCAAGCTGACCATCACTCACTTCTCCGTAGAGCTCGACAAGTACGTTCTTGGGCTCACCTTTGTGGCTTAGATGAAAAGTGCAAATGATATCACCGCTTATAACCATCGTGATTTCATCAACTACTAAAATTAGGTCACCAAACGTGATCGAGTTCTTAGTCATGTTCGTTAGGGTTGAATATAAGCGTGTTAGGCTTAATTATCTACCGTTACTAAATCTAAAGAGATTCCTTTGTATAATATTTTATCCTAAGTGCTAATTAAAGCATAGAGACGGTTATGCTGCGGGCATGGTTTCTAGCCATATAAATAGTAAGAGCCGCTCGCCCTTATTGGGTTGTTTCTAGTTGTCCGCTTTGCGGCTGTGTTTCTTGAATCAACTCAGAATCTTCCGCGTCCTGAAATGAAAGGGCATAGACCAGCATAACTACTACTCCAAGTATGATAAGCAGCCAAAAAGCTTTTTTTCTGCCCCGCGCGGAAATTCCGGTACTGCTTTTGCTATTACTTGCATGCTTATGTTTTTTTGAGTGTCCCATATTAATTATCCCTTAATTATCTTTAAATCCTGTCTCGTCGTAAGTTCCAACTACATCTCCGGATTTGGCATCATAAACTGTAAAAGAAGTCACGGCAGGGTTATTCGATGTGAAGTTTTTGTATAGTACTTTCATAATCGCCGTTTTGTCCACGCTGGGGATCCTGTAGTAATCTGCTGTAATATAGACCTTCGGGGTGTCACCGTCCTCATCAATCTTGGATATGATTCCATCCTTAAAGAGGTTCTCTATTAGCTCCTTATCCTCAGAGTTTCCAGAGTTTGAATCGGGGGCATCTATCTGAGCGCTTATTTCCTGGTTGGTAGTATCGGGTTCTATTACCTGCGTTTGTTTATTCTCGGTTTTCATGTAGAAATACCAAGCAATTACTATTATAACTGCGATCAAGATTACGTTACGTGACATTTTAAACCCTCCTTGGTTTAGATTGTACAACATAAATATATATAATTTGAGCGGAAAACTCTATACGGCTAATTCACTTCTGGAAAGGATCTTAACATGTACAGCCCGGAGCCGGGTCTTGGGAATTATATATGTGTGGACATTGCCCACTAGTTGAGAAAGTTTTTGCAGTTGGGGACTTTGACTACTTTTCCTATTACATCGCTCTGGCTTTTGAGAAGGTTTGTAACAATATCTTGGAAGTCATTTTCGACAGTAACATCATCAACCCGGAGCTCGCAAGTCTTGGGGTTTAAGGTTCCAATGGAATTAACAATAACAGTTCGGTCATACACTGTGAACTCTAAAGGGCTATGCGCTACCTGGCGATTTCGTAAAGCAGCTTTACCTCGTACAGTATATTGATTTTTATTTGCCTTGTTTACGGTAACGGATTTTAATATTCCTTTCCGTTCATTTCCTATACAGTACATCAAGCAGTAAAGTGTAATTTGTTCATCTAGCGGGGTTTCTTCGATAACCTGTTTTGTAATATCTTTTGAGAATGCGAGGGTGGGATTTACTATGAATAAGATGGAGAGAACTACTGTTGTGAATATAGGTTTTAAATCAAGATTTGTCATAAAGGTAAAGTATAGAGAAAAATTCCCCGGCTGCTACAAATATTAAAATTAAGGGGGACACACCTTTGTGCCCCCCCAAATGCTTTAGTCCTTTTTCTGATTGTGTTTCTTGTCCATCATCTTATGATGTTCTTTCATCATTTT
>DAOVUC010000151.1 GCA_030632765.1 Candidatus Dadabacteria bacterium | reverse complement strand
TGCCCCGACTGCTGAAAGTCTTGGAAAAGAATTTACAACGCTGACAGGAATTCCTGTTAAAATCACGAGCGACTCAAGCGGAGCACTTTTACAGATGATAAAGAAGGGCTCCCAGTTTGATGTATACATGTCGGCTAATACGCACTACCCGGTCATTCTACAAAAAGAGGGCTACACAGACGGCAGCCCCCTGATCTATGCCATAGGCAGTCTCGCCCTATACGCAAAAGGGAAGGAGCTTACTCACAGTGGGCTTGATCTCCTGCAGCCGGGTGGATTTTCCAAGCTTGCTGTGGCAAACCCAAAGGAATCTCCATATGGTGTAGCAGCGAAAGAGACACTTAAAAAACTCGGAATTTATGAGCAGGTGCAGAGCCAACTGGTCTACGCTGATAATATAGCTAATGCGCTTGAGATGGTAGAGTCGGGACAGGTTGAAGCGGGGCTCGTATCTTATGGTGATTTAAGCGATGAGCAGAAATCAAAAGCCTGGATTGTCCCCGGACGCATGCACAACCCAATTAAGCAAAGCCAAGTTGCTTTAAAAGGCGGTAATGCTGCCGCAGCGCAGAAGTGGGTTAAATTCGTGGAATCAGATACAGCTAAGAATGTGCTTATGTCATCAGGATACGGAATAACTAACGTAGAGGCGGTAGAGGAATAAAAATGATCACGGCATATAGAACATATACTCTTATATTAATCGCTATGATTCTTTCCATAGGCGCTTTGTTTGCCCAAGGTGAGCATGTAATCGACGATTCAAAAAACCCGGAGTATCTCTTCTCGCTGGCTTCCATGTCAGGGGCGATTGAGGGAAACACTCTTACGCTTAAGGGCGTTCCTCTCGTGGTTTATTTTTCCGATAGGCCCGTACGTGTTTCCGGCCATATATCTCTGGAAAAATTTATCGGATTGTGGAAAAAGGGTGAAGACAATTTCAAAGCTGACCCTCCTAACGCTGAGCTTGCTATTTATGATGAGAGTGGGGACAAGCATGCTGTCTTGATAATTAGCTCACCCTTTCCTGATATGGGGCGTATATTAACGCTTGATTACAATCTCAGATGGTTATCTATGCCGGATTAGCTTTGGCATTGAGCCCGCCAATTTTAGATTGCTATTCTATAGATTGTCACGGTAATATGTTTAGTGTGCGGTCATAAAATGACTAAGGGGAATTCTATGAAAAACCGGATACTCATTCTCACTATTATATTTAGTTTTTGCTGCGTACTCGCAAATGCCCAGAATCATGTAATTGACGACTCCAAAAACCTTCGGTACCTGTTTATAATCACAGGCGACACCGGGACGTTTAAAGACGGCAAATTAACCCTTAACGGAACCCCAATTGTAACGTTTACTTACCTTGGGACAACAAGGGAGGTGGGGCATTTTCTAGTCGATACATTTGTAGAGATGTGGGATAAGAATCCTTCCACTTATAACACCAACCCTCCAAGCGGTACCCTGTCAGTGCTTGATAAAAAAGGCCATGCTAATGCTGTAATAGCAGTATCAAACCCAGTGTCTACTTTAAATTCAATTACCTTTGACGCGCGAGTTTTAGAAGGCAAGCTCCCAGCCTCATTTAATGCCTCATCACTCTTTTTGAAACTAAATGTGACTGAGAAGCTTCAAACACAGAATTAATTATTTCCTTATATCTAAAGGAGTTCTAAAATGGTAAACAGGCTGCATATAGCCGATGTGCTTAAAAGTGACGATATAAAATTTCTTAGAATTCTATGGTGTGATAACGGAAACGTAATCCGCTCAAAAGCAATACACCTTCCTTCATTTAAACGCCACTTGCACAACAACGGCTGGGAAGAGCTAAGGTGTGAGGAGTTTCTTTATAAACTTGAGCAAGCGCTTACAAAAAGCATTGCGCTTCAATCTCTTGACGCTGTGTTTGACGAGCCGGTGCCTGAGGCCGGGCTTGAACCAGTTAAGGAGATACGGCTTGTCCCTGATTGGGAAACTCTTGTGATGCTCCCATATGCTCAGGGACATGCGCAGACAATGGGAAATATGATGTTAGACAGCACCCAGGACCCATGGGAGCTATGCCCGAGAGACCTTCTCCGCCGCACTGTAAAAAAAGCGGAGCACATGGGTTTTGAAGTGAAGTGCGGGGCAGAACTCGAGTTCTTTTTATTTGATGAGGAAGCATACGTGAAAAACGGCGAGCTTGATCCGGTCGATACTGATTTATTCGCTCAGAACGCGGCATTTGAAGCCAGCCGGGATGTGATTGATGATATTTCGGAATCTCTCTTTAATATGGATGTCGAGCTTGCCTACTATAACGCCGAGGCGGGCCCCGGGCAGCATGAGATTTCGCTCCACTATACAGACCCTCTAAAACTCGCGGACAGAATTGTATATATGCGTGAGACTATTAGAACCATAGCTCGTGAGTATGGGCTTATCGCTTCATTTGTTCCAAAGATATTTCAGGAATCTACAGGGAGCGGGTGCCATCTGCACTTGAGCCTCTGGTCGGGTGGGCGCGACATACTGGGGGAAGATGACGGAGGGGATTCTAAACTTTCTCCCCAAGGGGAGGGCTTTGTAGCCGGGGTGCTCGAGCACCTGCCCGCGCTTATGGCATTTACCGCTCCAACACCTAACTCCTTTAAGCGCATCCAGCCCAAGTTCTGGAGCGGGGCTTACAGAGTATGGGGGTTAGATAACAAAGAGGCTGCGGTTCGTGTTTTGAGGAACCCTTTTGGAGGGGGTCCAAGACATTTTGAGCTTAAAACAATGGATAGCTCAGCTAATCCTTACATTGCTCTTACGGGCGTAATCACAGCCGGGCTTGACGGGATTCAAAATAAACTCACTTTGCCAGAACCCCTTCAGCGTGATCCGGGCAACCTTACCGATGAAGAGCGTGAGACTCTGGGAGTTGAGCTTCTTCCGACATCGGTTCCCGAGGCGCTTGGAAAATTAGAGCAGGACGAGGTGCTTAAAAACGCTCTTGGGGAGGAGTATTATAAGGTCTATACCGCAATGCGCCGCTTTGAGCACGAAGAGCGCGGGGACTATGATCTGGAAAAAGAGAGAATCCTCTTGCTTACCCGCTATTGATTGTATATATCTATATATATAAGCTAATAACACACTAGCTTTAAATGTGTTTGGCTGTTTCTATCTTTCTAATATTAACCATATGCGTTTTTTCTCTGTAGGGGTGCAGGGATGAAAATATGCGAGTGGTTATCTGTGGTTCTCCAAGCTGGAATTTTGACTTGCTAGTCCAAGACGAAATAGTAAAACTGCATCGCTGGTGCAGGATTCACGGACAAAAGCTTCTCATAATACACGGTGGGGAGAAGGGGCCTGAAGAGGTGGCCGAGAAAACTTGCATTGATCTCGGGATTGACCGCGTAGTGCATCCTGCCAACAGAGCGTATGGCGACAGCGCATGGTCTAGGAGAAATCAGCTTATGCTCCAGGAGCATCCAATTGATCTGGTGCTTGTGTTTGCTTATGAGATGCGGCCAGGCACTATGGAGTATGATATGGTAAACCGAGCCAAGAGAAGGGGGGTTGCGTTAAAGCTCATTGATCATGAAGCGATAAGCAAGCGTGACTCAGGCGATATTGAATTTAATCCTTTTAAAGGGGTTTAGAATTTGCCTAGATCATAATCTGATTGAATCTTCTCAATAGCCCTTTATAATTCCTACTATGGCAATCAAAGACCCGATGCACGTAGATGAGATAACTCCCGAGTGGGTAACTCACGCTCTTAAAGAAGGGGGTTTTCTAAAAGACGCGTCTGTAAAATCAATTGAGAAAAAAGTAATTGGTGACGGAAAGGGGTTTCTTAGCTCTGTTGTGCAAGTCAAGATTGAATACGATACAATCGAAAAAGACGCTCCCGTCTCGGTAGTAGTTAAAATTGAGCCTGAAGAAGGGGGATTCAAAGATTTTGGTGATGAGCTAAACGCTTTTCAAAGAGAGATCCACTTTTACAGGGATGTTGCGGCCAACCTTTCGATTCGTCTTCCCAAATTATACTACGCGGTGGATACCCCTCCCGCGTTTTCAATGGTAATGGAGGATTTAAGTTATTATATCCCCGGTGATCAGGTGGTTGGAATGCATGAGCGGCAGGTTATGACCACTGTTGAAGAGATTGCGAGGATACAGGCTCAGTACTGGAACAATGATACTTTGGAAAAACTTACATGGATGCCGGACACCAACGGCATGAGTGATGATTATGCAGATAAATGGGAATCGTTCGTCGAGCATTACGGTTATTGTCTGGATGATAAAGGGCGTGAGCTCTGCGGGAAGTTGGCTCGTTTTATAGACTGGAAAAAAGATGAGATACAGAAAAGGCCCAAGACAATAGTTCACTCCGACCTAAGAGAGGACAATTTGCTCTTTCCCCCTTTAGGTTCTGATGACTCAATATTAATACTGGATTGGCAGCTTACGGTAAAGAGCATAGGCGCGTTTGATGTTGCCAGACTTATGGGCGGCAGCGAATTGCCTAAAGAGCGCAAAGGACATCAGTTCGGAGTACTCAAGAGATGGCACGATACACTTATAGAACAAGGCGTAAGAGAGTACCCGTGGGAAGAAGCCGTCTACGATTTCCGCCTGGGAACGCTAGCATTTCTTTGCTATCCCGTTCATTTTCACGAGGAGGTAATTGGAGCACAAGGCCGTACTAAGCTCCTTGCAGAAGCTATATTCACCCGCTCCTTTTCATCTGCTGTAGAAATTGACGCGGGCTCCATTTTGCCCGAGTGAAACTTTTGGCAAATAAATCAAAGGGATTAGATTCTGAATAGATCCCGTATCAAGTACGGGACAGGGTTCAGGATGACGACAAAGCGAAGGATTATATTCTGATCGATCCCGGGTCATAGTCCAAGACATGGTTCAGAATGACAAAAGATTTATATTCCTACTTTTCCTAGATGAAAAGTAGCAAAAATCACCGACATTACACAAATCACACTAAAAATAGACTTTCTCGTTAAATGATTTAATTCTACCCACACCCCGCAAATCATTTTTAACACTCGAAAATTGATTTTCTTCACGCTATTTGTGTAATGTCGGAAGATGAAAGATCAAACCTCAAAATTCTAAGAAAAAACAAATCCCCCTTTAATTTGGTAATAGTAAGCTTGCTATCC
>DAOVUC010000226.1 GCA_030632765.1 Candidatus Dadabacteria bacterium | reverse complement strand
TAGTTAAAAAGAGAAAAGATATTACTTCCCCGGCAATAGTGGTTATTGGAGAGGTTGTAAATTTAAGGGAAGTAATGAACTGGTATGAATCTGCTCCGCTATTTGGAAAAACAGTGCTTGTAACAAGACCAAAAAACCAGGCGGAATCATTTATTAAACTGCTTGAATCAAAGGGGGCTCAAATCATTTCTTTTCCCACAATAGAAATCGTTCCCCCTCGGAGTTTTAAAGCGCTAGATGGTGCTATAAATAACGTTAGCTCCTATGATTGGATTATTTTTACGAGTGTAAACGGGGTCAGGGCATTCTTTAAGAGGCTAAGAGAACTCGATAAAGATATTAGAGAGCTTCACGGTGCTAAAATTGCAGCAATTGGTGATATTACTTCCCGGGCGATTGAGGATATTGGGATTAATGTAGATTTAGTTCCCAAGGACTTTAGAGCCGAGGGGCTTATTGAACAGTTTAGTAAGCAGAAGATTAAAGACACTTATATACTTCTACCACGAGCAAAAGTAGCCCGCGACATACTCCCTCAAGCCTTAAAGGAGATGGGAGCGAAAGTAAAAGTGGTAACAGCCTATATCTCTAAAAAGCCTGAGAAGAGAAAAATACAAATTATCCAAAAACTACTAAATGGAAATAAGATAGATCTTTTAACATTCACAAGCTCATCTACGGCCAGGAATTTCTTTGAATTGGTGCCGAACTTTAAGCTGGACAATAAAAACCTTGCCATAGCGTGTATCGGACCTATTACCGCTAAAACTGTTAGGGAATTTGGTTTCAAACCCAGGATCATTCCAAAGCAATATACAGTTGAAGCCCTGGCAGATGAAATAATCGATTATTTTAGTCTTCAAGAAAGTCCTTGAGTTTGGACATTGGAAATAACATATAATTAAAATTGTTTAGCGATCATATGTATATCTAACTTTAAGTTGAATAATAGATAATATGCCTAGATTTCCAATAACCGAAAATCAGATAAACAAGAATGAAGCCATTATTACAGGGCCCGACTATAAGCATATCGTTAAGGTTCTTAGGCTAAAGGTGGGGGATCAAATAACCCTTTTTGACACTACTTCGACTGAATATTACAGCAAGATAAGAGAAATTGGTAAATGGGACATATTCATCGAAATACTGCAGTCTAAGAAAGTTAATACCGACTCTCACATTGAGATAACTCTCCTTCAAGGACTCCCAAAGGGAGATAAAATGGATTACATCTTAGAGAAAGCTACTGAGCTTGGGGTTCGTAGGATTGTCCCTGTGATTACCCAGAGGTCTCAAGTTGGAGAAAGAGACCGTAAAAAGAGGTGGGAAAGGATAGCGGTTGAGGCCTCAAAGCAGTGTGGAAGGACAAAACCAACCTGTATAGAAAATACTTTAAATTTTCATGAGGCGACAAAAGAGTATGCTAAGAGCGAGTTAGCTATAATACTTCATGCAGACTGTGAAGATACAGTGAAAAATTATCTTAAGAACTCTTTACAAGCACCTCAAAATATTATACTATTTGTAAGGCCGGAAGGGGGGTTTACTGAGAAGGAAGTTCTTTTTGGTAAAGAAATGGGTTTCATCTCTCTGGGTCTGGGTCCCAGAATTCTAAGAACCGAAACAGCCAGCATCACGGTTCTTTCGGTTCTTCAATTTCACTACGGAGATTTGTGATTAATACCTATCGCAGTCTCCGTTTAATCTTTTTGAGCTCTTCTATCTTATTTCCTCTAATATTTTTATACTTTTGCTCTTCAATATTTCCGGCTTCAAAATTGTCATCTAACTGAGCTATTTCTTTTATAAGCGCTAGGCGCTTTGCTTCAAAGTCCCCTACCCCTTCATCCTGATTTGCCCTGTTATCTTGCTTGGCGCTCTTTTTTAGAACTGTGGAATAAATAACTCCCGCTATGATAATTAAAAGTATAAATCCAAGCGCGCCCCATTTTAAATAATCACTCTGAGTTAAAGGGCTTTTAAGCTCAAGCTTGATAAGATGTCCGGGTTTTAAATCCTCACCTGTCCACTTTAAAAAGTTCTCATCATGTATTTCTACTGATTCTCCGCCCTTTAGTCCCTTTACTTCAACGCTCTTATTAGATCCGGATACTAGGAGCAAAAAACTATCGGTTGGATAATCTATGGTTTTTTCAAAATCGGTAGTTCCTGAAAGAAGCGGCAGACCATAAGCGTAAACAACTCTCTTTTGTCCCGGCAGAACACTCGTTGTCCCGGCAAAACCGTATTCAGTTTCTACGACATCCTCAGGGGTGAGCCCATGTATAAAGTTAATGTTTTGTGCTCCCTTTGGAGTGCTTACCCTCAGTGATTCTTTCCTGCCGTCTTCAAGCTCATTGCCGCCTACAAAGACCTTATCCCCTGTGTTGTTATACAAAGTAAGGTCGGCAACAGATAATGCGCCTTCGGCTATTTGCACTATCATCTGGGCTTCAATAATTTTGATGTTACCTTCATCAAAGGTTGGATCATAAATAGGTAAATTAAGTATTTTTGTGTCTTCATTGGGATAAAAAACCATTTTATCTGTTGAATACTGTGCGCCTTTAAAATTTACGGTAATTGCGTAGCTTCTGTCCCAATTAAGACCATCGAACAAAAAATTTCCCTGTTCATCAGTCTCTATGGTTTTATCACCCGTAGGCTTGTCCCCCATATAAGAGGTTAGAGTTAATTCTACACCAGGAGCGGGTCCGTCGTTTGTTTTGTTGAGCACTTGTCCGGAGATACCGCCGCTAGTGGCCCCATCTTGGGAAACATTAAATGATGTAAGATATTGTGCAATTGCTTTTGCTTGCACCGGCGGGATATTGAGAGGAGGCATCGGTGGATAGCCTTCATTAAAAGGCATTTTGCCGCTTGACTGGTAAATTTGCTGAGGGTTTTCAATCCAGATACGAATTTCTTCTTTAGAATATCTATCCTTTACTCCAGCTAGATCCGGCCCTACGAATCTTCCTCTACCGATAGTGTGACACCTTACGCAGCGGTTCTGTATAAAGAGTTCCTCACCTGAAAGAGTGACGGTTGCAGGGGCTTGTTCTTGAGCCTTAACTTCGGGCGCTTTTAGAATTGGGTAGATTAGAAAGGCAAGTAAGACAAGGAACAACAAGTTAAATGCAATTTGATTAATGGCTTTCATCTTAGTTTAAACTGGCTCCGCATTTAGAACAGAATGAATCTCCGGATAGATATTCACTCCCGCACTTAAAGCATACATTCTGTAAGTTCGGTTTATAAGAGGCGCTTGTGAATGCGGAAATCTCCTCTTCAATAGTTTTATCATCAAACAAGTTCTCTGCTCTGGATTTTCTGTGTGATAATATTTCCTTCTCTAATTCATAATCCGGACCTTGTGTTTCTCTTTGATTTTGAATCTTATCCATTTCTTTTAATACAGCCGCTGCCTCAAGTTTATATTTATTGTTGAGCTCTTCGAAATCTTCTTTTGAAAGCTTCCCAAGACCGTAGTCAAAATCTATATCTCTGATAGCGGAAAATAACGCCTCTTTGTGGTTATCTAAGGATTGTAGTTTTTCAGTTACAGGATCCCCACTCTCAACTTGGGACAGAATAGTAGATTCATTTCCTTGAGACACACTTTTTAGGAAAAACGGTAGAGCTATATATATAGCCACGGCAGCTGAAATAATTAAAATTATTACGATTTCCAAATTAGTTCCTTTGTATTGAATGTATTGAAATGTTACAGAAG
>DAOVUC010000265.1 GCA_030632765.1 Candidatus Dadabacteria bacterium | reverse complement strand
GGAGCGTCAAGAAAAGAACGATGAAATCTTAAAACTTCTTGAAACTACAAAGAGATTTAACGAAGTCCTTGAGACCGAGATAGAGCAGGCTACTAGAGAGATTAAGGATAAGCATAAGGCGTTAATTAAGACTGAGAAGCTAGCAACCATTGGAGAGCTCGCAACGGGTGTCGCGCATGAAGTGAGAAACCCGCTTTCAGGAATAGCTATTGCCCTTGAGCTTATGCAGGATGAAACTGAGAACGAAGAGCACCAGCAGACGATATCTGAAATTCTAGATGAGATAGTAAGGCTTGAGAGAATTGTAAAGGGTCTTTTCCAACTCGGTCATCCAAAGAGTCTTCAGTTAATTGAGTGTCAGCCCAATGATATTGTAGTCAGAGCGCTGAGCCTTGTTAGTATGAAGGCGAAGTCAAAAGGAGTAATGATAGAAAAGGATCTTAAATGCGACAATCAATTTTATGTCGATCATGAACAGATAGAACAAGTTGTGTTGAACCTCCTGATTAACGGTATAGACGCAACTGGAAGTTTCGGGACTGTTAAGGTGGAGACTAAAAATTCTAACGGAACGGTAGAGATAGCAGTATCTGATACAGGGTGTGGTTTCCCACAGAAGGATATAGATAAAATCTTGCAGCCTTTTTATTCGACAAAGGAAAAGGGAACGGGGCTCGGTCTTGCCATATCAAATGGGATAGTTGAAGCTCACAAGGGGGAAATGCACATAACTGCGAAAGAGGGTGCGGGTGCGAGATTTACAGTAAAGATTCCAAATAATCTGACTGATGAATCAATTGTTTAGCTTTAGAATCATAATCTTTATGAGTATTTGCGCATTAAAAAAAGTGGATGGGATGAGAATAAATATCCAAGGAAGGGGAAAATGAGTTCTTTAATACTGATTATAGAAGATGAAAAATTGCTTTGTAAACAACTCCATAAAGCGCTAACACAAGAGGGGTATTTTGTTATCACCTCCTTTGAGGGAGGGGAGGGGCTACAAATTGCAAAAAGGGAAAATCCGGACCTAGTTATTTTGGACCTTAAGCTTCCTGACAAAGACGGCCTGCAGGTACTAAAGGCTTTATCCACATTCGAGCAGACGCCTCCAACTATCATGATGACTGCTCATGGGAGCGTGGAAGTCGCGGTCTCCGCAATTAGAGACGGAGCTTATGACTTTATAGAGAAACCATTTCCTCTCGATAAATTAAAGGTAATGGTCAGAAATGCTCTTAAGATAAGAGAGCTCAACAACAGCCTTCGCGCAGTCGCAATGAGGGCTCAGGAGAAATATGGGTTTGATTCACTAATAGGTAAAAGTGAAGCAATAAAAGAGATAATACATCTATTTAAGAAGCTTACCGAGTCAGATCCTAAAACTATCCTGATTTGCGGGGAAAGTGGTACCGGGAAAGGGCTTGCGGCAAAGATTCTTCATTTCAATGGAATAAGGAAACAAAGCCCCTTTATAGATCTTAACTGTGCTGCTATACCTGAGACTCTCTTAGAGAGTGAGTTATTTGGATATGAGGCCGGTGCGTTTACTGATGCCAAGAAATTGAAAAAGGGCATATTAGAGCAGGCCGATGGAGGCACTGTGTTTCTTGATGAAATTGGTGATATGAGTCTTTCGCTCCAGGCCAAACTTGTTAAGGCAGTTGAAGAAAGGAGTTTCCGCAGAGTAGGGGGGACTAGGGAGATCACGGTTGATATCTGTGTTATGGCAGCGACGAACCATGACCTTAAATCACTTGTTAAAAACGGCGGTTTTAGAGAGGACTTATATCATCGCTTAAATGTCATTAATTTTGAAATGCCGTCTTTGAGGGATAGAATGGAGGATATTCCCCTCATTACGGATTATTTCGTTTCTTATTTTAATGTTGATCTTAATAAAAATATCTCCCTTATACCATCTGAGATTAGAAAGACGTTTTTGCATTATAATTGGCCCGGTAATGTACGCGAGCTAAGAAGTACTATTGAGAGGGCAGTACTTCTTAGTGATGACGGTGTGTTAAATCCCAAATATATGAAGCTTGAAGAAGGAGATAGCCTTAAAGTTCAGGATGCCGAGGACAAGATGGTTATTGACATTCCTCTTGATGATGCATCACTTTACAAAATTGAAAGAAAAGTTATAACTAAAGCACTGGACTTGCAAAACTGGAACCAGACAAGGACTGCTGAAATGCTTGGGATTACCCGTGAGGTGCTACGCTACCGTATGAAGAAATGGGGTCTCCTGAGCTAATAGGAGATCACAATTGAATGCCGCGCTTCTGGCTATTATTGTCTTAATTCTCTATTTCCTGGCTTACCGTTATTATTCAAAGTTTCTTGCCGATAAAATTTTTCGTCTGTCTGATGACGAAGTAACCCCCGCGCATGAAAAGAATGACGGCATGGACTATGTGCCGTCGAATAAACATGTACTTTTCGGACATCATTTTGCATCTATAGCAGGCGCAGCGCCCATTATCGGACCTGCAATTGCAATCTTTTGGGGATGGGTGCCGGCGATAATCTGGGTGGTTTTAGGGACAATATTTATGGGAGCTGTGCACGATTTTAGCGCTCTTGTGATTTCCGTAAGAGAGAAGGGGCGCTCGGTCGGTGATTTAGCCGGCATCCTTGTAAATCCAAGAGCCAGAACGCTTTTTTTGCTGATTGTATATTTTCTCATTTTCTTTATTATAGCGGTTTTTGCATATGCCATAGCATCGCTGTTCGTTGCCTTCCCTGAAAGCGTTTTGCCCGTGAATTTTCAAATTATTGTTGCAGTAATAATAGGATTCTTGTTTTATAAAAAGGGTGTGCCTATACTCTGGCCCTCGATTCTCGCATTAATAACGCTATACGTAATGATCTGGGTAGGGACTATGGCGCCTATTGAGATCCCCGAAGTAATGGGAAGCCAGATTGTGACCTGGATATTTCTTTTATTAATATACTCGTTTATCGCCTCAGTTCTGCCTGTATGGACTTTGCTTCAGCCCAGGGACTATATAAATGGGCATCAGCTTATATTGGGCCTAGGGCTGCTTTTTGTAGGGATTCTG
>DAOVUC010000074.1 GCA_030632765.1 Candidatus Dadabacteria bacterium | reverse complement strand
TCTTTTAATATTTGATTAGATATTACTTTGCCAACACCATAAATATATGTAAGCCCAATTTCAATTCTCTTCTCTAATGGAATATCAACACCAGCAATTCTAGGCATATTTCTCTCCTTCTACCCTTGCTTCTGTTTATGTCTTTTATTAGTGCAGATTACTCGAACCACACCTTTTCTTTTAATTATTTTGCATTTATCGCAAATCTTTTTTACGGAAGCTCTAACTTTCAACTTTATAACCTCCCTACTAAAAACTTATTTTCTTAATCTATATGTGATCCTACCTTTTGAAAGATCATACGGTGACAATTCAAGCTTCACCTTATCTCCAGGCAGAATACGAATAAAACGAGTCCTCATTTTACCAGACACGTATGCTAAAACCTCATGTCCCTTTCCTTCATCAATTTCTACTCTAAACATAGCATTAGGAAGCGCTTCAATTACTCTACCTTCAAACTCTATTCTCTCTTCTTTCGCCATGTGCTCCCTATTGTTACTGAGTTAAAATGACAGGTCCTTTATCTGTTACGGCAACTGTGTGCTCAAAATGAGCGGAAAGTGTACCGTCAACAGTAACGGCTGTCCATCCGTCACTCAAGATTTTAATATCAGGATTGCCTACATTTACCATAGGCTCTATAGCAATCACCATTCCGGGTTTTAACTTTATTCCATTTGAACGGCTTGTGTTACCTGGAACAAAATTCGGGACTTGCGGATCTTCATGCAAGCTCTTGCCAATTCCATGACCGACAAATGATCTGACAATTGAAAAACCCATCTCTTCAACATGCGACTGTATAGCGCGTGACACGTCAAAAAGCCCGTTATCGGGAGACGCTTCCTGAATACCTTTTAAAAGAGATTCCTCAGTCACCTGAAGTAACTTGTGAGCCAGAGAAGATATTTCGCCCACAGGAACTGTAATTGCAGAATCCCCATAAAATCCATCCAAGATTACGCCAAAATCAATCCCAACTATATCACCTTCTTTTAATATCTTTTTCTTAGAAGGAATACCATGAACAACTTCGCTATTAATTGCAAAACATACAGATCCCGGATAGTCAGAATATCCTTTAAAAGCAGGTTTCGCACCTCTTCTTATTGCAACTTCCTCAGCCATCCGGTCAAGATCCCAAGTCGACACTCCAGGCCCCACCATTTCTTTAAGGGTGTTTAGAGCCTCGACAACAATTTGAGACGCGGACCGCATTTTCTTAATTTCTTCTTCACTCTTTAGATGAATCATAGTTACACTTTTGTTAATACCGCTTGTATTCTTTGAAAGACCTCATCAATTGTACCCATCCCGTCCACCTCAGCCAATACACCCGCACCCCGGTAATAGTCTTTCAAAGGTTCGGTCTGGTTACGATAAACACTTAAGCGATTCCTGACAACATCTTCGGTATCGTCTTCCCTTCCTTCAATCTTTGCCCTCTGTAATATTCTATTAGTAATTTCTTCATCATTAACTTCAAGGGAAACAACACTATCAATAGACTCATTTTCAGCCTCAAGCATTTCACTCAGAGCCTCGGCCTGAGCTATTGTACGAGGAAACCCATCTAGCATAAATCCTTTTTTTGTATCTCCCTCTTTAATTCTATCCTTAATAATCCCTATAATTACATTATCAGGAACAAGTTCCCCTTTATCCATATAGGACTTAGCAAGTGCGCCAAGCTCTGTTCCATTTTTTACAGCAGCGCGGAGCATATCGCCAGTCGAGATGTGAGCAGCAACATAGTTATTAGCTATGTTATTTGCTTGAGTACCTTTCCCCGCTCCCGGCGGCCCGAACAATATCAACCTCATTTACTTAAAACTCCCACATTATACATTAAACCTCTTGGGTCCTTTCATTCCTTTTTTCTTCACAAAACCCTCATAACTATGTGTAATCAAAAACGACTCTACCTGCTGCACAAAATCTAACGTCACTCCGACTATAATAAGAAGGGATGTGCCTCCAAAATAAAACGGCAAATTAAAAGGTTCCCGCTCTAGGAATGAAGGAATTATGCATACGAACGCGACATAAACCGCACCTATAAATGTAATTCGTCCCAGTATCTTATCAATATACTCAGCTGTTTTCTTACCGGGTCTGATTCCAGGAACAAATCCACCGTTTTTTCTCAGGTTATCCGCCAAATCATCCGGATTATAAATCACAGCAGTATAGAAATAAGCAAAAAATATTATCAACCCTGCGAATATTGCATTATATATAAAGACGTTATCAAACAACAAATCAGACGCATTTCTTAAAAACGGAACGTTTATAAATGTAAGAATAGTTGCAGGAAAAATCAAAAGCGATGAGGCGAAAATTGGCGGAATAACTCCAGCCGTATTTGTTTTAAGAGGAAGGTGAGAAGACTGACCCCCGTAAACCTTTCTACCCACAACGCGTCTTGGATATTGAACAGGTATTTTTCTATACGATCGCTCAACATAAACTATAAATGCGATAATAGCTAATAACAACATAAAAATTAGAACAACGCCGAAGACGGTTAATTCTCCAGTATTTATCAACCTTACTATATCCCAAAATGCACTAGGCAATCCAACTATAATTGATGCCATAATTATTAAGGATATGCCGTTTCCAATACCACGTTCAGTTATTTGCTCACCTATCCACATTACAAAAAGAGAACCCGCAGTTAGCGTCAGGACAGTCGTAAACCTAAAAGCCCAGCCGGCTTCCTTTACAACCGCATCACCGGAACCTAAACCACCTTCCAGTGTCAGAGCTAACATCAAACCTTGAACTACACATATTAAGACCGTTCCATAACGTGAATATTGGTTAATTTTCCTACGTCCGGCCTCTCCTTCTTTTTGCATAGCTTCCAAAGTAGGAAACGCCTTTACCAATAAAGACATAATAATAGAAGATGTAATAAAAGGCATCACACCCAATGCAAATACAGAAGCACGCTCAAGAGCGCCCCCTGAGAACATATTTAAGATGTCAAAGATCGTACCACTTGCTGTTTGCTCAAAAAGCCTTACTATCTGCTCGGGATCTATACCCGGTATGGGAACAAATACACCCAACCTATAAACAATAAGCATCAGTGCAGTAAACAGAAGACGCTTATTAAGCTCAGGTATTCTAGGAATAGAACCTACATTTCTATTCATATAGTATCTGCCTTCCCGCCTTTATCTTCTATCTTTTGTATAGCACCCTTGCTGAAGGCATCAGCACTAATTGTAAGGGCAAAAGAAATTTCTCCATTTCCAAGTATCTTGATCGGATTTTTGCCGCTTGCAAGACCCACATTTATTAACTCTTGGGGCGTAACAACATCACCTTCACTAAATTTGTCTAAATCACCAACTTGCACAAGATCAAACACAAGCTTGTTGCGGCTGGTAAATCCCCGCTTTGGTGATCTCATCTTAAGGGGAGTTTGGCCGCCTTCAAACCAAGGAGAAACTCCTCCGCCAGTACGCGAATTCTGCCCCTTATGTCCCTTACCACTTGTTTTTCCGGTACTTCCTGTTCCTCGTCCCACTCTCTTTTTATTCTTTTTTGAGCCAGGCGGAGGAGATAACTTATTAAGCATATTTTTTTACCTTCTTAAAATGAAGTTCACTGTAAATCAATTAACTGAAAATCCGAAAACCACTAGATAATATGAAGATTGAATAACTTGTTAATTAAAATAAGACCTGGGAAGATCTAATTCACTAAGCTCCTTCCCCCTAACCTTTGCCACTTCCTCAGGCATTCTGAGTAATAACAGCCCATTTATTGTGGCCACAACAACATTGAGAGGATTTGTAGATCCTACAACTTTAGATAGCACATCATGAATACCCGCTAGCTCAACAACCGCTCTAACTGCTCCTCCCGCTATAACTCCTGTACCCGGAGAAGCCGGATTTAGCATTACCCTACTTGACACATGCTGCCCTAGTACTTCGTGCGGAATGGTACTTCCCTGCCTTGGAACCCGGACTAGGCTTTTTCTAGCTTTTTCCATTGCCTTCCTAATTGCATCCGGCACTTCATTTGATTTACCCAAGGCCACTCCAATGACACCATCTTCGTTCCCAACAACTGCGAGCGCTGTAAAATGGAACCTTTTACCACCCTTAGTCACTTTCGCAACTCGTCTAATGTCTACAACCTTTTCCTTGAGTTCAAAATCATTTGGATCAATTTTTTCTTTTTGCAAGGATATCTCCCTAATAAACACTTATTCCGATTTCTTTAAAATACAAGTCCTACTTCTCTAGCTCCATCGGCAAGAGATTTTACTCTGCCGTGAAAAGGGTAACCGCCGCGGTCAAAAGATACCTCTTTTAACCCCTTTGCTATAGCAAGCTCACCCAAGAGCTTCCCCACAGCGCTAGCAGTATTAATCTTGCCGCTATCATCGTTGCCCACCATTTCTTTAATCTTAGGTGTCATGGAAGAAACCGACACCAGAGTATTCATACTCGTATCATCTATAATCTGCGCATAAATGTGCTTTGATGATTTAAATACAGAAAGCCTGGGTCTAGAGGAGCTTCCATTTACTTGTTTTCTTACTCTCTTATGTCTTAAATTCCTTTTGTGTTTTCTGCCTGCTCTTTTCATTATGCTTTAGCACCTGCCTTTCCAGGTTTTAGTCTTAATATTTCGCCGGAATACCTGACTCCCTTTCCTTTGTAGGCATCAGGGGGTCTTATTTTCCTAATTCTGGCAGCGGTTTCTCCCACTAACTGCTTGTCAATTCCCTGTAGTATTAAGCGTGTTCCCCTTTCTTCTACCGTTGCCGTCACCCCTTCGGGAAGCGAGTACTCAACAGGATTTGAATAACCCAAATTGAATGTTAGAGAATCATTTCCCGCAGCCTCAACTCTGTAACCTACACCAACTATATCCAAAGTAATGCTAAATCCAGCACTAACCCCGGTAACCATGTTTGACAACAAGGAGCGTGTAAGCCCATGAAGCGCTTTTAGTCTTTTCTCATCACTTTTTCTTTCAATGAGGATTTTATTTTCTTCAATTTTCGCATCTATCCCTTCAGGAATATTCCAAGATAGCGCCCCTTTACCGCCTTCAACTAGGACAAGACCATCTTTAAAATTAATTTTTACACCCTCTGGAACAGGTATCGGTTTTCTACCAATTCTTGACATTATAATATCCTTATAATATTGAACAAATAAGCTCACCGCCGATACCCTGACTACGGGCTTCGGAGCCAGTCATAATTCCCTTTGACGTAGAGAGCACACATATACCTAAACCACCCTTCACACGCGGGATCTCGGTTTTGTCTACATAAACTCTTCTGCTTGGCTTACTTATTCTCTTGATTTCCTTAATTACGCTTTCTTTATTTGACGTGTAGGTAAGATCAACGCTAATAGTTTTTCTGCCGGAATCCTCATTGATCTTCCAATCGGACAAGTATCCCTGCTCTTTTAGTATCCTTGCCAACTCAACCTTAAACTTGGACGAAGGAATTTTCGTAGTTTTATGCCCAGCTATTATCGCATTTCTAATTCTTGACAACATATCAGCAATTGGATCTGTCATTTATTATCGCCTCTTAGCGGTTAATTTAAACCGAAAACTAACAATTATTTACCAACTAGCCTTTCTTACGCCTGGAATTCTTCCAAAGCTCGCAAGTTCTCTGAAACAAAGCCTGCACATATCGAACTTGCGCATATAACCCCTGGGCCGGCCACAAAGCTTACATCTATTTCCTTTTCTAACTTTAAACTTAGGCTCTCTATTTGATTTTACAACTAACGCTTTTCGAGTCATTAAGTCTTTCTCCTAATTTTTTATAAAAGGCATACCAAATTCTTCGAGTAATCCTCTGGCTTCTTCATCTGTATTTGCTGAAGTTACTATCGTAACATTCATTCCTTTTATGGTTTGGACCTTGCTGTAATCTATTTCCGGGAAAATCACTTGGTCTCTAAGACCTAAAGTATAATTACCCCGTCCGTCAAACGCTTTGGGCGAAACCCCTCTAAAATCTCTAACCTGAGGGAGAGCAAGGCTAATTAGTCTGTCGAAGAACTCATACATTCTGACAGAACGAAGCGTGATTGAACAACCAATCGACACTCCTTCTCTTAACTTAAATCCCGCTATTGAATTCTTCGCCTTTCTTACTACAGGCTTCTGACCTGTAATACGCGACAGCTCATCAACAGCTTCATCCATAACTTTATTATCTTTACCTGCATCGGTAAGTCTACCAAGCCCCATATTAATCACAATCTTCTCTATTTTGGGGATCTGCATACTATTTTTGTATGAGAATTTTTCCATCAAAGCAGGGGCAACGCTATCCTTATAGAAATCTTTTAATCTGGGAGCCATTATGACTTAATCTCCTCTCCGCTCTTTTTGCTATATCTAACCTTCTCCCCAGTACCCAGAACCTTCCGCCCAATTCGTGTGGGCTTTGCCTCACCCGTATCATAAAGCATCAAGTTAGAGATATGAATTGAAGCCTCTTTTTCCACTATTCCACCACTTGGGTTTGCCTGATTAGGGCGTTGATGACGCTTTACTATGTTCAGTTTTTCAACTATAGCACGGCCCTTAACCCTAAGCACCTTAATCACTTTTCCGGTTTTACCCTTATCTTTGCCAGATACCACGTAGACGGTATCGCCTTTTTTTACATGTATTTTTTTTCTATTATCCATATTACCATTCATTTGGGTACCCACTTTTATACAACCTCCGGAGCCAGTGAAATTATTTTCATAAACCCCTTCACCCTAAGCTCTCGAGCAATGGGGCCGAAAACACGGGTTCCCATAGGTTCACTTTCTTTTGTTATAAGCACAGCAGCATTATTGTCGAATCTTACATAAGAACCATCTTTTCTTCTTTGTTCTTTTCTTGTGCGCACAATAACTGCCTGGTGCACAGACCCCTTATCCACCTTCGCATTAGGAATAGCTTCCTTTACAGAAACTACCACTATATCTCCAAGCCTCGCATACTTCCTACCGGATCCACCAAGTACTTTTATGCAGAACAATCTCTTAGCCCCGGTATTATCGGCCGAATCTAAATAAGTGGTTGATTGAATCACTTTGTTACTCCTCCTAAATTATTACTACTCTGCAACTTCAGCCTCTAACTCTAGAACTTCAGCCTCTAAAGGGCTGCCTTGCTCTAAAATCTTGCTTACTTTCCATCTCTTGTTTTTACTATACGGCCTTCCTTCGAGTATTAACACCTTATCGCCCATTTTACATTGGCCGCCTTCATCATGCGCTATAAATTTAGAATTTCTTTTGATAGATTTTTTATATCTCTTGTGCTTTTTAATCTGAATCACATTAACAACAACAGTCTTATCCATCTTGTCGCTAATTACCGTTCCTACTCTGGATTGAGATTTTCCTCTAGACATTATCCAATATACTCCTTCAATTAAGGCCCTTTTCTATTTTAATCGTAAGCACTCTTGCCAGATCCCTTTTAAGGTTCCTTATTCTCGCAACATTAGTGGTCTGTTGAGTTGCTATTTGAATCCTAAGGTTGAAAATTTCTTCTTTCAATTGGGATTCTCTATTAATTAATTCGTCCTGTGACAATTCTCTTATT
>DAOVUC010000258.1 GCA_030632765.1 Candidatus Dadabacteria bacterium | reverse complement strand
GGGATTCTTTAACGAGCCAAATTGTTCCGGATGACATTGCCGAAAGACCCCCGGAGGTTACTTACGGAGAAAAATTTGATGATGACATATTCACTCGTGAAAATTTTTATGACAGGAGCGCGGGAACCAGACAGTACAGACGAGCTATTAGAGCTCCTCAAAAAAGCATGAACTTTGAAGTCTACAATCCGGAAGGCATGAACTTTGAAGTTTATACTCCAGCAACTGATCCAGAAACAGTTACTGAAGAACCCTCGACTGAGGCTGAAATAGTGAACAAGGACGGTAAAGCTGTAACAGTAATCTCAATCTCAAAAGAACCCGAAGCCGAGTCTGAAACCCAATAACTTTAACCCCCCTAAGTCACTCAATATATTAGGAAGATTGAGACAAATTAGTGTCTAATGTTCATAGCGGAATTAATTCTTGGACATTATAGAGAGGCTCGACTTACAAGGAAAGTATTGTGCTCATGGTTTGATGAAGGCCAGGGTGATTACCCTGTGTTTATGATAAGGACTAAATTGTGATGAACAGTTTATAGCTCAATTCAGAAACAAAATGTAAAAAGCAAACTAGAGACTTAAATTCTTAAAACTGGGATTGAATATAACTAAACGCCGTCTCTTATCCTGCAGACACAAAAACTGTATTAGATGTCTGAATAATTTATTTCTAAAACCGGCGGTACTGAAACTACTGTAAATATATTAAGTATAAAATAATATTCCTTGTGAGCCCCGACTGGAACAATAAATCTGTAACAGAAATAATATCCGGTACTCACGGGGCTCAGGTTGTAACATCCGGTTACACATAATTATAACCAAATTTATTTTATTTGTAACCCCTAAATTTTTATTTCTCAAAAATAATTTTCCCCAGGATGATTTCCAGAAGGCTTAATAAACCCCCGCTGTATTTGAGTGGTTAATAAGAGCATCCTATCTTCAATATTTCTTTGTGTTTAAGGGGTGTTACGTAAAACTTAAGCAGATTGTTCAAATCTGAATTGAATAGTTAATTGAACAATAGAGGAATTAAAGAATATTCCATATCCTCTCAAGGAACCAAAGAGCCGCTAGCGAGCCGATAGCGTATGCGGGAATATACTTCACAAAAGCAGGCCAGGAAAAAGGTAATCTCCTAAAAGCTGCCCATACTAATACTACAGCTCCCAGGAACAGCAGCTGTCCCGCTTCAATCCCAATATTAAAAGAGAAAAGGGCAAGGGGAATATCCGTTTGAGGAAGTCCCACCTCACTGAGAGCCCCGGCAAATCCAAGGCCGTGTAAAAGTCCGAAGAGCCCTGCGATAATCCATGGGTAGCGGTCCATAAGCGTGTTCTTTGTGCGGTAGGATCTGACAAGCTCAATCCCTAGGAAATAGATACTAAGCGCGATCGCGGCTTCGGTAATTTGCTGTGGTATGTTTACCAGGCCAAGCACTGCCAGCGCCAGAGTAATGCTGTGCCCAACTGTGAATGCAGTGACTGTCCATAAGAGCATCCTTCTCCATCTTACAATTAGTACAATTCCTATTAAAAAAAGGAGATGATCCAGACCATCCAGAATATGAAAAAACCCTAGTGTTAAGTAACCTTTGATAACTGAGAGGGCTGATTCACGCTCCGGGATAATATATGAAGGGGCGCCTGCTGTAAGTACATGACGAAGAGAGCGGCCGTCTAAGAGCTCAACTCGTACGAGCACGTCTGCTTTTTGCTGCTGCCTATCCCCTCTACACTCAGGGTCTTCCCTATGAGCCCTCCCGTGCACTTAAGCTCCCATGTTGCAATAGCTCCACTATCTATGTATTGAAGATTGACTCTGCCCACTCCGTCACAGTCAGGTGGCAAAACGGGGCGGAGTATTGAGCCTTTCGGCCTTATAACGGGCTCTTTCCACTTGGCTGTTACTGTCTCAGGACCAGTCTCCTTTAACTCATAAAGAGAAGGAGCAAAGATATGGGCAAGCGAAGGTGAAGCCAAAGTAAATGTTAGCAATATAATAAATACTGCTGAGAGATGTGGCGCGATAAAGAGTGCTCTCATGACGTCTTTGACTCCTCAATTACAACAACATACTCTTGCTTTAGCTGCTCTAGACGGAGGTCGAGCCACTCGTCCGCAAGTTTATGAAGTAAGCTGCCCTTCACTTTTTTCCGTATATCCTTTAGAGGGGGTACATAGGGTTCAGTACGCTCATGAATATAGACAAGGTTTAATCCATAACGGGATGGTATAGGTCCAAACCATTTACCAATGGGCGCATGCCCTAATTCTTTAGTGAATTTATGTCCGAACTTTCGTTCTAACTCTTTATCGGCTAAAAGTGGTAGTGATGTTTCTACAAAAGCTCTCTCTTCAATGAGTGAAGCTTCTTTAGGGGATAGGTCTTCAATATTAATCTTTGTTAAGAGCTCATTGGCGCGACTGTCTGTATCTTTACCGTACTTGAGCTCGTTTACAGTAATCTGTGTTATACGAGTTTTTCCGGGGATCATGAACTTTTCCCCGTTCTCGCGGAGATACGCCTCCAACATCTCATCACTGGGAACTCTCAATAATACAGCTGCCCTTATAAGACGTTTAGCACCATCTACGAGTATACGCCTTACAACTAAGTCCCCCTCATGAAGTCCCAGGTCCATAGCTTCGAGGGCAAGCTCGGCCTTTGTCTTGGGCTCGTGTGGGTTTTCATCAACAAATCTTGCGATTTTAGAAAGACGCTCTTCTACGGCTGGCTGATTTTGAATACCAAGATCGAGCGCATATCTGTAAAGTACTTCATTGTCTACAATCGTATCTACTATAAGTCTATATTCTTCATCACTAGGAGGGCGTCCAAGGTTATTTGTGAAATCGGCGCTTGCAAGGTCTATATTGTATTTGGATATAACAATTTGCTCACGGTCCTCTGCTCTAAACGCACCTTGAGTAAAGAGGAGTCCCACAAAGATTAGTCCGCCTATGACAAAGAAATGTAATGCAGGCGAAGAAAGAATTCTCATAAATTTACGGTTCATACCATATAGAAGAAGTCCAGGCTCTTTCCTGTATGGCGGGCTGTACTATTGCATCGCTCCTCTCGTTATTACAGCACGGCATTGCATTAGCAGCCATAGCAGGATTGTTTGCCTCAAGATTGGCCAAATCCTGT
>DAOVUC010000017.1 GCA_030632765.1 Candidatus Dadabacteria bacterium | reverse complement strand
TGGCAGTCCTCACAATCGATGCCTTTCTTTCATCTGTTGTGGATATTTATCACAGCTATGATGTCTCTAGAAGAGTTCCCGTTAATATCATAGTTCAAGTTACAAAAATTCTGCTTTTTGCAGTTCTCGGAATTGTAATACTCTCAACAGTAATTGGTAAGTCACCAGCTTTCTTAATTGGTGGTTTGGGTGCCATGGCGGCGGTGCTTATGTTGATATTCAAAGACCCGATTCTTGGTCTTGCAGCAGGCATACAACTATCCGCAAATCAAATGGTTAGGGTAGGGGATTGGATAGAGATGCCTAAATTTGGAGCGGATGGAGACGTTGTTGATATTTCGCTTACGACTGTAAAAGTGCAAAATTGGGATAAAACGATTATCACTATACCCACTTTCGCGCTGGTAAGTGAAGGGGTTAAAAACTGGCGCGGAATGTCTGAGTCTGGTGGAAGAAGAATAAAACGCTCGATATACATAGATATGACCAGCGTTAAGTTCTGCACTAAAGAAATGGCCCACAAATTTAGTAAGATACGGTATTTAACCAATTATATTTTAGATAAGAATAAAGAACTTTTAGATTATAATACTCAGAAAGGTATAGATGATTCTGTACTTGTAAATGGACGTAGAATGACCAATCTCGGAACATTCAGAGCCTATTTGGTTTCATATCTGAAAGACCATCCCAAAATAAATAAAAATCTGACATTTCTTGTAAGGCAGCTAGATCCGGGCCCAAATGGTCTGCCAATTGAAATTTATGTTTTCAGCAGCGATCAGGTTTGGGCAAACTATGAATCTATACAAGCTGACATTTTCGATCATATACTAGCTGTAATACCTGAGTTTGAGTTGCAGGTATTCCAGAATCCGACCGGGGCCGATTTCCAAAACTTGAGACATTGATACCATATTGTTTTATTACTCAGAAGTGAGTACAAAGTTCAGCTACAAAAATTATTATTGCATAGTAGCCATATCAACTTGTGAACGAGTCGTTCGAAGTGCATTGTAGAGTGTTTTGTCCAATCCGTATACATCCTTATGGAAATTCACTGAGCCTTCCTTATCGACCCAGGCTGTGAAGTAAAGAATATATACAGGTATTGTCTGCTCTAAGTGCACAGTCTTAGTTTTTCCTCTGTTGATGCTGGATTGTATTGTGCTTTGCGTCCATCTGGGGTCTGAGAATAGTACAAACTCAGCTAATTCCAAAGGCTTTTCTACTCTAATGCATCCGTGGCTAAAGTTGCGTTGGGCCTTCTTAAAAAAGCCTCTGTTTGGAGTATCATGGAGATATACAGAGTGTTTGTTTGGGAATAGAAATTTTATTCTGCCTAACGGATTACCCGGACCCGGATTCTGACGCAGTCTGTATTTGCCGGATAAAACCTTAGAGGCATATTCTTCCTGGGCTTTTTTATTCTGTATTTCTATTTCAGATAATTCTTGTCCCTCAGCATTGTTTCCCTCCGTGACTTCAGTTGCTTCTAGATTATCTTCAATCTCAACTACCTCAGGTTTTTCTACAACAATCTTCTCAGGAGCTTCAAGACCCAAAGCATCCATATTTTTTTTAGCCATATATTCTGGATCTTCTTTAATTCTAGGAGCTATATCGTCTTTAAAAATGCTTGGAGGAATATTCCAGTTAGGGTTAATAATTAAATGAGTCATATCCTCACTAAACATGGGGGTATTCCAATGAGGCTTACCCACTACTATTCGCATATTAACGCTATCATTGTTATTTTCTATTCCATAAAGGTTGTAATTAGCAATGTTAACAAGAATATAACGGTTGCCTAAATATTGCGGTAACAGACGCCAGCGCTCCATAGTTAGCTCAATCTGTGATATGCGTTCTTCTACAGGGACATTTAATGCCTCTATTGTGGATATGCCTACAATCCCGTCGACATATAGCCCATTTCTTTGTTGATATTTCTTTACCGCTTGATCAAGTGTTTCATCAAATAAATCACTTTCCGCAATTGAGCTGTCTAATTCTCCGGTGACTTTGAGCCTTTTACTAAGAGCCACTACCCTTTGTCCGCGTGCACCCTTTTTAAATTTGTCTCCGTAAGGCACTGGCTGCCAGCCGCCGCTAGCTGCAATCTCTCTATACTCTTTTAAAGAATCTCTGAGATTGGCGTACATTGGATACTTGGGTAAAAGACCATCCAGTGTTCTTTGCACTTGATTTGTTTCTATTGCTGTAACCAGCAAATTAGACAGATTAACCGGTCTTTCTCCGGTGGATAATTCCAGATTTATCTGTTCTGCCCTTACACGTCCATAGTGAAGGTCATGGGCATAGGTAAGAAAAGAATTTGAAAGAAGGAGCTCGAGTTCAGCTAAGTCCTGAGCTTCATATGACCGCCCAGAATTTCTGTCCTGTTCAATTCTATGAAGTGTGGATTCTATTTCGCGAATATTATAATAATTAGGGTCAAGGGCTTCATTTGAGCTATTTCTTATTATCTCTATCATCTCAAATGCTTGAGTTGTGGGGCCGTTACTGTCGATCCATAAAGTAGCATAATCACGCTCTTCGTATAGTTTGGGAAGAGTCTTATAGGCATTGATGCTCTTAGTTTGTACGAGGATTTTAGGAGAATATTTAGACCCTTGTATTTTTTGTCTTGTGATTTGACCTACTTTTGCTGTGGAATATTTTTGAGTTTGAGGGGAGGGCTTCTCAACCTCTTTTATCATGTTCTCTACATTGGGCGCCGCGCAGCTCAAGACAAATAAGCAGATTACCGCAACCGTAGTTATAAATAGCGATAACTTTTGATTCTTTATTCTTATTAATCCGTTCATATCAAACATTAGATAATACCCGGTTTGTTTTATACCAATTGAGGCAGAGTATATATATAATAAGTACTACAATGCAGACAAATCTTACCCCGCCCTCTCCTTATTATAATATGAAACTAATATAAAGGCTATCCTTTGTTGGATATTTATTTAGATGCCCTCAAATAAATTTGGCTTCATGTTTTAATTCTAATTCTTTAAATAAATGGCGTTTAATTTTGCGTGTTGTAGTTTTAGGAAATTCTTCAACTCTTATTGCAAATTGTCTTACCTTTTTGTAGGATTGTAGATCACTATTTGTTTTACGTACTTCAAGCTTTATGAACTCCCATATCTTATCCGGAGTAATTTGTTCTCCAATGCTTTCAAATTTCTCATTAACTTCATTCATGTTAGGGTATATTACGGCCTGAATATCAATGTCATTAGGGCTGAAAACTAATGCTTCTTCTATATAGATTGATTTTGTTAATTTCTCTTCTATCTCTTCAGGAAAGACATTCTTTCCGCCCCTTGTAACGATTACAAACTTCTTTCTCCCTGTTATATATAAGTACCCCTCATCATCAAAGTACCCGATGTCACCCGTTAAAAGCCATCCGTCGGCTGTCAGTGTCTCATTAGTTGCCTCTCTATTATTATAATAGCCTTTCATTATATTAGGACCTCTGGCTACTATCTCTCCGTTACCTTCTGAATCTGTCCCTCTTATTTCAACTTCATCACTTGGTATTATCATCCCTACGCTCTCAGCTTTGGGATTCTTCGGCGGGTTTACGGATATAAGAGGAGAGGCCTCAGATAGCCCATATCCCTGTATCACTTCTATGCCGTACTCATTAAAACCGGTTGATACCCAAGCGGGTAGTGCAGCGCCTGCGGATACAATTAATCTGCTTCTATCAAGCCCCAGATTTTGCCTTATTTTCTTTCCTAGTATGCTCTTAGGAAGCGTTTTGGTAAGGAGTCCTTTAAGCCCTTTTTGGCTCGATAATTCTTTTTCAATTCTAAGATATAATTTCTCTAGTAGTAAAGGAGTATTAAGCCAAATCGTTGGTTTTGCGGATTTTAAGTCTTCGAGCAGCTCTCTTGGTTTTAATCCTCTGGCATAAAAGACGCTCATTCCACTGCAAAATGTAGAAATCAAACCCCCGGTGCATTCATATGAATGATGAATAGGCAAAATAGAGAAAGCTCTGTCAGATGGGCCGTATTCGATAATTCTGTATATATCTGAAACGTTAGACATAATGTTTCCGTGGCTTAGCATCACACCTTTTGGATCACCTGTGGTCCCGGATGTAAACAGTATTTCCAGGAGATCATCCGGAGCTATATCTTCCCTTTCAATACCGCCTGAGTACTTTTTGCTTATGTCATCTATCTTGTCCATTAGGACGATATGCTTTAAGTCTTTAAGTTCATTAGAACACGCGCTCAGGTTTGAGTAAAAAGAACCTGATAGAATTATTGCCTTGGCTGATGAAAAGGTTAGGATGAATTTCTGATCTTCGAGAGATGCCCTGGCATCCAGAGGTATTGCTACCGCTCCAATCCATGCGACTGCAAAAAATGATATACTCCATTCGGGCCGGTTCTCTCCTAGAATTGCCACATGATCCCCTTTCTCAATTCCTAATTCTCTTAGGTGCCGTGCTAGTTTTTTTATCTGCTCAAAGACTTGGTTATATGTGATCTGGTATATATTCCCTTCCCTAGGAGTTAAAAAGGCAAGGTTCTGCCCGTTGTGGTTTACCGTAAACTCTATCATTTCCGGGATAGTGTTTATAGGAAGACTATCTTTTAGAGTCGGTATTTTTCTTATTGGTTTAGTAAATTTTTTCATGAGATTTATTTGCCTGCATTAAGCATCAGGCTTGAAGGATATAATTATATAATATTAATGGACTTAATTTTAGGTAGCCTTCTGACTATATAAAATTTTTGAGTTCAGGCAGATTGTTGATTATATAGTCCGGTGTTGGGTTAAGGTCGTTCTCGGGCCGGTTTTTTCTGTTTATCCATGCCGCATCCATCCCCAGGGCTTTTGAACCTACTACATCGGCGTCAAAATTGTCCCCAACAAAAAGAGCATCCCGTGGTCGTATCTGCAGCTTGTTAACAGCGGTCTCAAATATTATGTGATTTGGTTTTCTCCAGCCCACTTCCTCTGAGATCACTATTTCTTCGAAAAGGTTTTTTATGTTAAATCTTTCAAGAAGCATATAAGCCGTTGGAGCGTAGTCAAAATTGGATACTATAGCAAGCCGGTAACCTTTTGATTTAATATACTCGAGAGTTTTTTTGTTGTTTTCGGGAAGTTCTATACAGCTTGCAAGTCCGTTCATATGGGCAAGAACCATATCCTCTAAAAGCTGGTCTCTATTTTTAATTTCTCTCAAATCCATTTTACTAAGCATCAGCTTAAACCGCTCTCGGTTGGGGAATTCTCTATATTCCTTTAATTTCATTTCCTGAAATTGACGGTAGCTCTCAATAAAAGGGTCATAAAAATCTGCAAATCCTATCTCCGGGTAATATCTTGTGAATACTTCATACACTTCTTTACTTGTAGTTCTGGATCTTAATCCCTTTAGCTCAATTGAGGGTAAGTGGCTAAAGTTAAAATTTACTATGGTATCAAACAGGTCAAATATTATAGTGCTGTATTTGTTCATCTTTCGCTTAGTCTATTTATTTTCTGGATATAAGAAAGATATAATATCCAATTACTAATAGAAGAAATCATTCAAACCTTTGTATAGAATCTAGTTCTAATTTTTGTTTCCGGCTCTCTCGAGAATGACTTCAATGATATTCTCCTGTATTCCAAGGGGTTCTGTGACATGGTAAGACACCCCGGGATGTTTCATGGCGGCATCCTTAACCAAATTAGGAATATCCTGGGTTGAATGTCTTCCGGGGGCAAGAAAGTAAGGATGAACTACTATATGCTGAGCCCCTTGTGAGACGCAATCATCAAAAGCTTGCCTAATTGTTGGCTCGGCAAGCTCCATATGGCAATAGCTAATTATTTCAAATTCAGGACTGTTTTTCTTCTTAATCAGCTCAGCAATTCGGGCAAGCATTTCGTTTGCTTGATCTAGCTTACTTCCATGATCAACGATTATTAAAGCCTTTTTACTCATTATAAATTATTTGGTCCGATAAACTGTTGAATAAACATGACAAGTTATGAAGGTATAATTGTATTTAATCTGATCGATTCTAAGACTATATCCGCAGAGCGGAAGAATTCTTCCATTACAAGATATTCATTTACCGTATGTAGTTCGTACATTCCTGTGCCTAAATTCACACATTCAATGCCCATTTCGTTAAAATAATTGGCGTCACAACCGCCGCCGCTTGTATGGTGTTCTATCGTGTAACCAAGGTTTTTTACCGCAGTTTCTACAAGAATAACCGGCAAACACTTAACATCTACATCCATTCTATCATAGCTTCTTTCAATATATTCATCCAGCTTAGCTATATAGGTTATACCTTCTATAGAAAGGTCGTCATGTATAGTCACTTCATTTTTTGAAACTGCATCATGAAAACATTTTCTCATATGATCAACCTGTTCTCTAAGTATTTCCTCACTATGACTTCTGGCCTCTCCGACCACCCGGACATGATTAGGAATAATGTTAGTTGCTCTTCCCCCATGAATTACGCCAATATTAGCAGTTGTTATATCGTTAATTCTGCCCAATTTCATTTTTGAAATGGCTTCACTTGCAAGTTGAATGGCGCTGATGCCATTCTCAGGGCAAAGTCCTGCATGGGCCTCGAGTCCATGTACTATAAATTCCATTCTTTCAGCCGATGGACACCTCAAAACAAGACGGTCAGGAGTGCTGCTGTCAAGCACAATACCGTGTTTCGCTTTAAATTTAGAGATATCAATATGCTTGGCTCCCAAAAGCCCAATTTCTTCACAGATTGTAAAAGCAATCTCTATATCTCCATGAGGTATACCATTGTCTTTTAAAGCTCTAATTGTTTCTACAATGATTGCTACACCGCTTTTGTCGTCACTCCCCAAAATCGTTGTCCCGTCACTTTTCATAATACCGTCTTCGATACTGGGTTTTATTCCTTCCCCCGGTCCTACTGTGTCCATATGAGCTGAAAGGAAAAAGGGTAGGGCGTCTGATTTATTCCCCTCAAGTTTAACTATCAAGTTGCCGACATTACCATTTACTTTCTCTCCGGCATCATCATAAAAACACTCTGCCCCTAGGTCCTCCATATCTTTTTGTAGTTTTATAGCTACATCTTTTTCATTTTTTGACAGGCTGTCTATCCTAATTAAATCCATCACATGCTCTGTCATTCTTTCTTTCTCAATCATTAGATTTCCCCATCTGTATTTTTGATTACCACTAGTACCTCACTCGTTTTAACCGGGAATATTAATATCAATCAGTATAACTAATTGGGGGTTATTTAGGAATGTGTTGGGAGTAAATGTTAGATCATTGAGCTAAATACTCCATAATACAGATACATTTAGCTCATTGATTGCTATTGAAGATTGGTAAGGTTATTCTTTAATAATACTTATAGTTCTGAAATGTTTTGTAAAGTTTCTATAACTTTTTGGAGTTTTGGTTTATTAAGTGAATAAATTCTGTTTTGCTTCACTTTTCGTTCTTTTATAAGCCCGGCTTCTTTTAATATTTTCAAATGATTTGAAACGGTAGGTTGAGAAATCTTAAACCTGCGGGCGATATCTCCAGCGTTAGCGTCTTCTTTTCCTAAAATGGTTAATATCTTTCGTCTTCTCTCGTCACTGATGGCTTTAAAGGAACATCCCATTTTGCAACCTCCGATGTGAAATGCGTGATTAGCTAATTTTGAAAATAAAAGATATAGTATAACGCTTAAATAATCAAAGTATATTTAATAAAAGTTGATATTAGAATTTTTCTAAGGCGGGTCGAAGATCGATTTCCAATGTCCATGAGGTTGTCCCTTGATTGTGAATTTGTCAATATTGTTGGGCAATTGCCTCTGGTGATAAAAAACTTTTGATATCCCGTTGTGGATGTTTTTTGATATAATTAGTGCTTGCAATCTGGCCATCTATGATAACATGTTCTACATGGATTCCTTTTGGGCCAAACTCTCTTGCCATAGATTGCGCTAGAGCCCTCAGACCAAATTTTCCCACAGCCAAGCGCGAAAATCCTGCACTACCCCGAATTGATGCAGTAGCGCCGGTAAAAATTATTGTTCCCTTTTTTCTTTTTAGCATTGAGGGGAGTAGATACTTGGAACTGAGAAAGGCACCGTAGCAGTTAATGTTCCATGAACTTTTAAATTCATCGGGTGTTATTTTGAGTATACTCTGCATTTTGAAATCACCTGCGTTATATACCAAGATATCTATGTTCTTACCCAATGTGCGGAATATTTTATCAAAAGCGGATTTTAAATCTGCTTCTTTTGTTACATCGGCAGAGACAGAAAAAACTTTGCCGCCTGAGGATTCTAAATCCTTTTGAATTTTCTCAAGTTTTCCCTTAGTCCTTGCAATGATGGCTACTTTGTACCCTTCACTTGTGAATTTATGAGCTAGAGCCGAACCAAGCCCGGGACCAACTCCTATAATTACAGCTATATTATTATTTTTCATTATTACTTTTATAGCTCTTTAGGGGTTTGATAAAACTCTATAGGTAGACAGTCTGCTTGCCAGCTATGTCAAATTAGTTCACAATCGACCTGTCAACAGACCATTTGCCGCCGCCCTTTATTAGAACGACCAAACTTAAACCTAGAGCAAGCAAATGATACTCAAATCCCTCTCCGGCCTGGTTTCCAAACCAGTTCATAAAAAAGCCGTTCTGGATATGCACCATAAAGATGGCTCCTAGCATTATAAGTGTTATCCCAAAGGCTGCTAATCTACTTAGGAAACCGAGAATAAGCCCGAGCGCGCCGAATGATTCACCAATTATTATCAGTATTGCGACTGCAGACGGAAGTCCGCTACCGACAAAGAAGTCTACGGTGTCGGAAAAGCCCGGGCCCCCAAACATGCCTAATAGGTTTTGTAAACCGTGGGGCAGTATAACAATGCCTAGAGAAATTCGTGCTATGAATAAACCAATATCATCAGTCGTATGGAGTAATGAGCCTAACATTTAATCCCTCCGTTTTATGAAATTTATTAATTCGTAGATTCTATCTTATTATCATCTCTTTAATCAAGGCTTTTGATTCTTATCGTCAACTTTTCAAGATATATATGGTTTTATTTCCGATAGTATAAACTTGTGATTATATATAGTATGTATCTTGTTTTGACAAATAAGTGCGGATAGCGTATATATACATCATATTCAATCTTTGAGTGTAGAAATAGACTAGTGTTAGCTTCCCGCAGTCTTACAAATTAACCCTAGATAGGGCTTTCTCTTCAATCCGTATTCTTCTTTTAAGCAATAGCAAGTTTAACACGCTAAATATAACAGAGGTTATATAGCAAGAGAAAATTAGTGGTATTACTGCAATCTCGATTACTACTGAGAGATAATTAGGATGGTTTATGTATTTATACGGTCCGCCTCGAATAGGGCGGGTATTTGGAGTTGTCAAAATTTTAGTGTTCCAATTATATCCCAAAGTGCTGATTGCCCAGTATCTAAGAATTTGCGCAATTAAAAATAATATAAGCAGTGGTGCCCAAAAGTGATTAATAGTTCTATCTAAAAGAATGTACTCTGAAATAAGGGAGATGAAAAAGAATATGTGCATTAATACTATCACCTTATATCCTTTTTCATCATATTCTCTGGCTCCCTTAGCTCTAACAATTTTTTCATTTCGTCTTGCTAAGAGAAGCTCAGAGATACGTTGTATTATTAAAATGGCTAGAAAAATCCAAAATGTGCTCATACTGTTTCAAATAATATGATTTCAGAACTAAATCCGGGTCCTAGGGCGGAGATAATGCCATATTCACCCGGGTTATATTCTTTTTCGTCCATTAATTCTTTTAGTACATAAAGAACTGTAGGAGATGACATATTTCCGTGTTCTTTCAAAACTTTTCTGGAATGTTTAAATGTTCCTTCAGAAAGCCCTAGAGATCCTTCGTATTCTGCAAGAACTTTTGCCCCTCCGGGATGAACAACATAATGTTTTAGATCGGTAAGTGACAAATTCTCGCTCTCAAGTAGTTCTTCAATATTAGAACGGACCTCTTTTCTAACAATGGTTGGGATGTCTTTACTAAATATTGCTTTGAAACCGTCTTCTACAATCTCCCAGCCCATCACACCAAGGGAATCATAGTATGTAGTTGTTAAAGATTTGATGAGGCTTATATTAGAGGATTGATAGAGTTTATGCTCTTTTCCCGCGATAAGTGTAGCCGCGGCACCATCTGAAAATAGGGCAAGCGACACAATATTGCTTTTAGAATAATCTTCTTTATGAAAGGCTAAGCTGCATATTTCTAGTGCTATTAGTAGCACCGCACTTTTAGGGAAGGCTTTCGTATATTCCATTGCACGAGTTAATCCAACAGCTCCCCCTACACATCCAAGTCCCCATATCGGGGTACGCTTTAAATGAGGATCAAGTTTAAGCTCGTTAATTAAATGTGCATCTATAGATGGGGTAGCAATTCCTGTATTTGAGACAAAGATGATATGATCGAAGTCATGTAGATCACCATTTGCTTTCTCCATGCATTCATTTATTGCGGAGACAGATAACAAAAGTGAGTTTGTTAAGAAAGATTCTGATCTTTCTATAAAGGTTTTAGGAGTGTTAAACCACTGCCTCGGATGTACAAAGTGTCTTGTTTCTATCAAGGAATTATCGAATACCCCTAACATTCTACTGATGTATTGCTTATTATCCGAAAAGAGTTCATATGCAAAGTTTTTCACTTCACCTTGATTGAATTTATAGGGAACTTGAGCCGTGCCTACTGAAATTATTTTCGACATTCTTCTCTAGGCAACAAAGTTAAGAAATCCTTTTTATTAAGTGTAGCTAAATATTTCCTAAATACTCAATATAAATAAAAAGCCGCTACAACCATAAAGGTAAAGAGCGGCTTTTTATTTTAATGTATTCCCAGTTTAATAAGTTGCGGTCTATATAGTAAATAAATGAGAGCTTAAATCCTATTGGGCTCTCATTGCGCTAGCATCTTTCACCGTCAACGTATCAAGAAAACCTTTCATACCATCGATCTCACCACTGTTAAGAGAGTATAGGCGGTTCTGCTTTACCTTACGCTCATTAACAATATCTGCCTCTTTTAATATTTTAAGGTGATTTGAAATAGCTGGTTTGGATATATCAAACTTACTGGCTATATCACCAGCAGCAGTCTCACCTTGGCTCAAATATTCCAGAATCTTTCTTCTGGTGTCGTCTGCAATGGCTTTGTATGGGCAACCCATTGTTAACTCCCTCCTATTTTATTAAAAGATTTTTTCTTCAATGTTAAGTTTAACTAATTCCCCATAAGACTTCTAGTACCATTTTACAAATTTCAGTATTTTAAATAATTTGTTTTATAGTTATGCATCACTGCATATTATATAGAATAATGATTATGTAAGATAAGCCAAAATATTTTTACACTATAGTATTTATTAGCATTTATTTCCGTTATATTTTTCAGGTGGTAAGCTAATTTTATTCCTTATATCCATCAATTTAGTAGGAGGTGCAATCAATTGGACTTTGTCTTAAGTAGCTTGAACGTATTGAAGGTCAAAGCGGATGTTCTGGTAGTAGGATTTTTTAAAGGGCAAAAATATTCGGGTGTGGTTAAGAGTATCAATGATTCTTTAGGAGATGCACTCAAAAATATATCTGAAGAAGAGAGATTTGAGGGCGATGTAGGTAAATCAATTATGCTAAGTAGTACTTTCGGCAAAATTGGGTGTAAAAGAGTGCTCATAGTTGGTCTGGGTGAAAAGACCGATTTCTCTGCTCTTACTCTTAAAAAAATAGGAAACCTTGTAATAAAAAAGGTTAAAGGCTTATCCTCTGTTATAGCTTTTACTCCTGAATTTTGTAATGGCCCGGGCCATATTTCAGCGCTCGCAGAAGGGCTGCTCTTAGGTAGTTATGGATTTGACAAGTATAAGACTAATAACTCTGGCAACAATGAAGTTGAAAAAGTAATATTTGCTTCAAATAAGGTAAAAGAATCTACTTTAAAAGATGAAACTGAGTTTGCGAGAGTCATTTCCGAATCTACAAATCTAGCGCGCGATTTAGTAAACGAGCCGCCGGTATATCTTACCCCAAGTAAGCTAGCCGAAGTTGCATCTGAGGTTGCAGAGGAAGGGAATCTTAAATGTGAAATTTTTGACTATGCCGAGATTGAGAGAAGAGGGCTCAATGGTCTAATGGCAGTATCGAGCGGAAGTGAAGAGCCTCCAAGGTTTATTCACCTCACTTACGAGCCACCAAGAAAATCAAAAAAAAGCATTGCTGTTGTAGGTAAGGGGATTACCTTTGATTCGGGCGGTCTATGCTTAAAACCGGCTGACAGTATGCGTACAATGAAAATGGATATGGGCGGCTCAGCTGTTGTTCTTGGTGTTATGAAGGCTATAGCGGTTTTAAAGCCTTCTATTAAAGTGCATGGTCTCATAGCGTCGAGCGAAAATATGACCGGGCCTAAGGCTTATAAGCCAGATGATGTAATAAGAGCATATAATGGAAAAACCATTGAGGTTATCAATACCGATGCTGAAGGACGTGTTGTTCTCTCAGACGCCCTTTCATATGCAGTTGAGCTCAAAGTGGATGAGATTGTTGATCTTGCTACTCTTACAGGAGCTTGTATGGTCGGATTAGGGAGCTACACTGCCGGGATTATGGGAAACGATCAGAAGTTAATAGATAAAATTAGGAATGCTTCTGATTCTGTCGGAGAGAAAACATGGCAATTACCTATGGATGATGAACTCAGAGTGGAGATAAGCAGCAATGTCGCAGATATAAAAAACGCGGGGAGCAGGATGGGCGGAGCTATTACTGCCGCAATGTTTCTTGAGAATTTCGTTGGAGATATTCCATGGGCGCATATTGATATCGCAGGGCCTGCGTTTTTAGAAAAGGACAGCAATTGGAATCCTAAGGGCGGCACAGGATTCGGCGTAAGGACAATTATTAAATACATAACCGGCAAATAATTGTTTTATAATTCGTATATGTACCCCAGGAGCTTTTGTAATGGATTTTATCGATACATTGTTTGGTTCTCTCAGCAAAGTTAATTTTGTAGAAATCAACCTGAATGGAGATATCCCCGAAGAGGAAGAAAGGTCTTTATTGCCTTCTATAGGCGCCAAGAAAAAACTCACACTCTGGGATATAGAAAGAACCTTCATTGAAATAGAGAACAACCCAAAATTACTTGGAGCTATTATTAAATTAAGTGAGCTTAGAGTAGGTTTTGCCAGAGCTAATCTAATCAGAACTAGGCTCCTTGAACTAAGAGCGAAAGGGAAAAAGATAGTTGTATATATAGAGAGCGGGGGAAATGTTGAGTATTTGATAGCTT
>DAOVUC010000175.1 GCA_030632765.1 Candidatus Dadabacteria bacterium | reverse complement strand
CCCATGCGGGAAATTGAGCTTGAAGATTCAAACCCTTCATTTGCTGTTAACGGAGGGTCTCCAAAAAATAGCTCTATCACAGTTTACGATACCAGCGGACCCTATACTGATGAAAATATAGATATTGATGTAAACCTCGGACTTGAGCCCAAAAGGATGAAGTGGATCAAGGACCGTGGAGACATTGTTGAACTTGAGAACTTTTCCTCCGAGTTTGCCAGAAGGAGTGAAGCTGACTCCAAAATCAAAAGTATCAGGTTTAAACACATCCGCAAACCTCTCAAAGCAAAACCTGGGTCAAATGTATCCCAGATGCACTACGCTAGAAAGGGCATCATTACTCATGAAATGGAGTTCATTGCTATAAGGGAAAATCAGCGACTAGACGAGCTCAGTGAACAGCTGGGCGATTTGGCAAAGTATCATAAGGGTGAGGATTTCGGTGCCAATATTCCTGATTCGGCTATTACGCCAGAGTTTGTTCGCAAGGAGGTCGCTGAGGGAAGGGCGATAATACCAAATAATATAAACCACCCTGAGAGCGAGCCTATGATCATAGGGCGGAACTTTCTTGTTAAAATTAACGCTAACATAGGAAATTCAGCCGTTACGTCAAGCATTGAGGAAGAAGTAGAAAAGGCTGTGTGGTCGTGCAGATGGGGTGCCGATACAATCATGGATTTATCAACTGGCAAAAATATACATGAGACAAGGGAATGGATTATAAGAAATTCTCCTGTTCCAATCGGTACAGTTCCCATTTATCAAGCGCTTGAGAAAGTTTCAGGAGGCCCCGAAGATCTCACATGGGAAATCTTTAGAGATACACTGATCGAGCAGGCCGAGCAGGGGGTTGACTACTTTACCATACACGCCGGAGTTTTGTTAAGATATGTGCCGCTCACAGTTAATAGATTGACTGGTATTGTTTCAAGAGGCGGATCAATAATGGCCAAATGGTGCCTAGCTCATCATAAAGAGAGTTTTCTTTACACTAATTTTGAAGAGATGTGTGAATTAATGAAAGAGTATGACGTCGCGTTTTCTTTAGGTGACGGTCTCAGGCCCGGATCAATAGCGGATGCCAACGATGAGGCTCAGTTTGCCGAATTAAAAACCATCGGCGAATTGACAGAGATTGCCTGGAAGCACGACGTGCAAGTAATGATAGAAGGTCCGGGTCATATTCCGATGCACATGATAAAAGAGAATATGGATATACAGCTCGAGTATTGCAAAGAGGCTCCTTTTTATACTCTGGGGCCGCTAACCACTGATATCGCCCCCGGTTACGATCATATTACCTCCGGCATAGGGGCCGCAATGATCGGATGGTATGGGACGGCAATGCTCTGCTACGTTACCCCTAAGGAGCATCTTGGTCTCCCTAATAAGACGGATGTTAAAGAAGGTGTTATTACCTACAAAATAGCTGCCCACGCCGCAGATCTGGCCAAAGGACACCCGGCAGCCCAGATAAGAGATAACGCTCTTAGCAAAGCAAGGTTTGAGTTCAGATGGAGCGACCAGTTTAATCTATCTCTTGACCCGGATACCGCAAAAGAGTTTCACGATGAGACGCTCCCCGCTGAGGGCGCTAAAGTAGCTCATTTTTGCTCGATGTGCGGACCAAAATTCTGCTCGATGAAGATCACTCAGGACGTAAGGGATTACGCAGAAAAGCACGGACTTTCAGATAATGATGCTCTGGAGCGGGGTATGGAGCGGAAGTCAAAAGAGTTTACCGATGCAGGCGGCAAGATTTATATTGAAGCAGAGAAAACTCAATAATTCTTAAGTGACAATCAGCTCATATATATTTAAATCCGTGTTTCACCTAAAGGGTATCCTCTATGGAGTTTCTTTTTAAGCTGGTCATTTAATTCCTTATTACCCTGAATCAAATAAGATTATTTTATTTTTAGCGGTAGTTGGTCATAATAAAAGTAATAGACACTACCCACATCGTTCTTAATAATTTTCTTAGGAGAAATTCAAATGAGCGACCAAACTTTTAAAGCATATGTAGTTGATGAAACCGATGAGAATGTTTTTGTCAGGAATATCAAGAGCAGATCATTAACTGATCTGCCTGACGGGGGAGTGCTTGTTAAAGTCCACTATTCCTCCCTCAATTATAAGGACGCCCTCTCAGCTACAGGCAATAAAGGAGTAACAAAAAACTTTCCTCATACCCCTGGAGTCGATGCCTCTGGCGTGGTGGAAGAAAGTAGCGATGATAGATTTAGCATTGGTCAAGAAGTCATAGTCCACGGCTACGACCTCGGCTGTAATACCTCGGGCGGTTTTGGAGAATACATCAGAGTCCCGGCTGATTGGGTTGTGAGACTTCCCAGCGGCCTATCACTTAGGGAAAGCATGATTTACGGCACAGCTGGTTACACGGCTGCGTACTCAGTGCTTAGGCTCCAAGAGTTTGGGGTTAACCCCGATATGGGAGAAATACTTGTTACCGGAGCAACAGGCGGTGTCGGGAGTGTAGCGGTCGCTATTCTAGCCAAGTCAGGTTATCAAGTTGTTGCATCAACGGGAAAGGCCGATCAAGAAGAGTTCTTACTCAATCTCGGAGCAAAAGAAGTGATTAGCAGAGAGGACTCAAAGGACGAGTCAGGAAGGCCGCTATTAAGGGGTAGATGGGCGGGGGCTGTAGATACGGTAGGAGGGGAAATTCTGGCGACAGCGATAAAGTCAACCAAAAAGCTGGGAGTCGTTACCTGCTGTGGTAACGTAGCTTCAGCCGAGCTTCCGATTAACGTTTATCCCTTCATATTAAGAGGGGTGTCTCTGGTTGGGATTGATTCTCAGGACTCCCCGATGAAACTGAGACAGCAAATATGGGACAAAATTTCAAATGAGTGGAAGCTAGATCAGCTCGAGCAACTGACGACCGAAATTACACTTCACGAACTGGATAGTAATATTGAGCTTATTTTGCAAGGTAAGCAAAGGGGTAGAGTGGTAATAAATTTATCAAAATAAGAATTATTTTTAATTACCAACACTGCCCAATATTTAAGCTCTCTGTGCTTAATTTGCGGGCTTCTTAAGTGCTTCTGCTAACTAAAAATACTGAAAATAAGTACAGTAGTTGTATAAAAATTGATCTTCTAATTATTCAAACTCCCCAAAATCATTCATTTTTATTCTTGGTATCTATTCTATAACAACTAATCGTTACCGGTCTTTTTAACTTGGCATCACTATTGCAACTTGTAATACCCACACACAAAGTAAATGGAGGTATGGAGATATGATTAACAAAGCCCTTAAAAGAATATTTCTACCCTTTTTAACGATTTTACTCTTAATTCCAGGAACAGCCTTTGCGCAGGAAGGATTGGATACCGGGGACACCGCGTGGATGCTCACTGCAACGGTATTGGTTTTAATGATGACGCTCCCCGGCCTTTTTCTCTTTTACGGGGGATTGGTCCGGGCAAAAAACGCTCTCGGGACTATTATGCACAGCTTTATGATAGTCGCATTGGTCAGTGTGCAATGGGTTCTGATAGGCTACACCCTGTCATTCGGGCCCGATGTGTTGGGCATCATCGGCAATCTTGATTGGCTAGGTTTAAGCGGGGTCGGACCCGAGCCGTCGGGATATGCGGAGACCATACCGCATTATGTTTTTATGGCGTTTCAGATGACGTTTGCTATAATAACAGTTGCGCTTATTACGGGGGCTTTTGCTGAGCGCATAAAATTCAGCACATTTATTATATTCGTTCTAATTTGGACGACAATTATCTACGATCCTTTGGCCCATTGGGTATGGGGAGGTGGATGGATCGGTACAATGGGTGCTTTGGACTTTGCCGGCGGCACCGTTGTACACATTAGTTCCGGTGCAACTGCGCTGGCGGCGGCACTTATATTCGGCAAAAGAATCGGATATGGGCGTGAACCGATGCCGCCTCACTTTTTACCCTTTAGCATAATCGGTGCTTCACTTCTCTGGGTAGGCTGGTTCGGTTTCAATGCCGGAAGCTCCTTGGCTGCGGACGGTTTAGCCTCAATAGCTTTTGTCACGACAAATACTGCAGCCGCAGCGGCTGTTCTTGGCTGGGTATTTACCGAATGGATCTCCAGAGGTAAACCCACTGTCTTAGGCGCCGCAACCGGTGCCGTAACGGGTTTAGTGGCGATTACTCCTGCCGCTGGATTTGTTAGTCCTTTATCTGCTCTCTTAATAGGATTAGTTGCCGGGATCCTTTGCTACGCTGCTGTTAATATGAAGACTAGGCTCGGCTATGATGATTCCCTAGATGTAGTCGGTGTGCATGGTGTTGGAGGCACCTGGGGATGCCTGGCTACTGGATTATTCGCATCAACGGCAGTTAATCCAGGTGGAGGCAACGGGCTCTTCTTTGGAAATCCTGATCAATTTGTAATTCAGCTCATTTCTGTTGTCGCTACATGGGTATTCGCATTCGGTGGTACGGTAGTCATTTTATATGTTTTAAAAGCGATTATGGGGCTTAGAGTATCGGCTGAGGAAGAAGCAACGGGCTTAGACTTAAGTGAACACGGCGAAGTAGCCTATGCAGGGTTTCAGGTGGTTCATGGCTTTGGTACCACAGAGGATAAAGACCAATAAGCTGAATAATAGGAATAAACAAAAAAACTCTTATAAGAGAAATTTCCGGGTGGGAAGCCTGACACGCTGCCCGCCCTGAGAAATTTCATAGCTACATACCCCCCATTCCTAATAGCAACAACTTGAAAAATGTTATTTTGCTCTTATGAT
>DAOVUC010000218.1 GCA_030632765.1 Candidatus Dadabacteria bacterium | reverse complement strand
CAGGAGCCGAATCAGTAAAGCTTGAGACAACCCAGGACTACATTGACACCATTGGAGCAATAAGGAAAACCGGAATTCCTGTGATGGGACATATAGGACTTCGCCCTCAGTCCGTCCATGATATGGGTGGATACAAACTACAAGGCAGGGGAAAAAGTGAAGGTGACAAGTTAATAGCGCTTGCAAAAGAAATAGAGGATGCGGGCGCATTCTCGGTAGTTTTGGAGAGCATACCTAATAAGCTAGCAAAAAAGATAACGCACTCCATAAGTATTCCAACAATTGGCATAGGAGCAGGCCCGGAGTGCGACGGCCAGGTGCTCGTAATAAATGACCTTGTTGGTTTATCAGAAGAACCTCTTCCAAAATTTGTAAAGAAATATGCTGATATAAGAGAAACTATGACTAAAGCCACAAAAGATTTTGTTAACGAGGTAAGAAATGGGGCTTTCCCCTCTTCAGAGCATTCATATGACTGAAAAGAATTCAATCAAAGTTGTTGATAAGATAAAAGATATGCAGACCCTCTCAAGCAATATCAGGAAGGAAGGTCGTATAATTTCCTTTGTCCCTACAATGGGAGCACTCCATGAAGGGCATTTAAGCTTGATTCGAAAGGCAAAAGAGAAAGGTGAGTTCCTTGTAGTAAGTATTTTTGTAAATCCTACTCAATTTGGTCCCAATGAAGATTACAAAAAATATACTAGGGATTTAGAAAGTGATTTAAGGAAAATCAAAGAAATTGGAGTAGATGTGGTTTTTTCCCCGGATATAAATGAGATTTACCCAGATGGCTTTGAGACATATGTAGAAGTGCAGGAGCTCCAGAAACCGCTCTGCGGCCAATTTAGACCGGGACATTTTAAGGGGGTGGGGACAATTGTCTTGAAGCTCTTTAATATAGTAAAACCTGATATAGCAATTTTTGGAGAGAAAGATTACCAGCAGTTAAAAATCATACAGAAGATGGCAAGAGACCTTCATCTGGAAATTGAAGTAATCGGACTTCCGATTATAAGAGAAGATGACGGGCTCGCGCTTAGCTCAAGGAATGCGTACCTATCCAAGAAGGAAAGGGAACAGGCCAGAGCTCTTTCAGAAGCACTCGGGGAAATAAGGATGAGATTTAATCAAGGTCAAAATGACATTAGTGATCTTATTCATGAGGGGAGAGAGGTTCTTAATAAATCTTTGATATACGATATTGATTACTTAGAAATACGAAATGGAAACACGCTTGAGGGTAAAGAAAAAGCTAAATCGGGAGATTTGGTTGCAATAGCGGCAAAAATAGGACATACAAGGCTTATTGATAACATAAAACTTTAATGTATATAATGTAAGGAGATTATTATGGATAGAACACTTCTCAAATCAAAAATACATAGGGCAATTGTAACGGAAGCCGACTTAGAATATGAAGGCAGCGTCACTGTGGATAGAAATTTGATGGATGCAGCGGATTTACTCCACTATGAACAGGTGCATATCTTCAATATTACAAACGGCCACAGATTTGTTACTTACGTGATTGAGGGTAAGAGGGGTTCAAATGTAATATGCGTCAATGGAGCTGCCGCCCATCTTGCAAGGGAAGGAGACTGCTTGATAATAGCAAGCTTCTCCACTTACAATGAAGCTGAATGCAAAAAACATGCTCCTAAACTAGTCTATGTGGACGGGAAAAATAATATAACAAGTATGAAACCCGAAGCCAATAAACTACAAGTGGCCAGAAGTTAAGTGTTTTAGTTTTTTTTACTACCAGATTGTTTGGAGTATCAAAACATCATTTTTTTAAAGAAATATTACAATTTCCAGAAGCCTAATGATCAGAAAGTACATCATCAATATTGACATAAACTGTAATCGAGGTTATAAATTTAAGTTACTATTAAAGGAGGATCATTGATACTACTTTTGTATCTGATCTAGTATCTTTACCGAACCAATAGTACAAGTAACAAGAACCATAGCCTTCTAAAGCGGAGAGGATAACAATGAAAGCGGTCATACTTGCAGCCGGTAGAGGCAAAAGGCTTTATCCCTATACAAAGTACATACCGAAGTGCTTGTTGGAAATTGGCGGCGAAACAATATTAGAACATCAAATAAACCATATAAGAGATTGTGGTATTGATGAAGTTGTTATTGTTGTCGGTTTTGGTTTTGAGAAAGTAGAGAACTTTCTTAGAAACTACGATGGGCTTGGTATGAGAATAAAGACTCTCTACAACCCATTTTATCAAACCACAAACAGTCTGATATCTCTATGGATAGCAAGGGGGGAAATGGACAGTGATCTGGTCGTGATGAACGGGGATGATGTATTTGAAATAGACGTTTTGGAACAGGTTCTTAGAATGAGAGACGAAAGAATTTGTCTTCCGGTAAAACGTAAAACAAATTACGAAGACGAAGACATGAAAGTTATAATACAAGAAACAAAGATAGTTGATATAAGTAAAACCTTGACTGGACGGGCCTCAGCGGAATCGGTAGGGGTCAGAGTATTCAGAGACACCGGGGTGGAGCTCCTCAAAAGATCCATTGAAGAAGAAATGAGGACTGGAGGGGCAGAGAACAAATGGTATATTTCTGCAATTCACCGGTTAATCAAGAAAGGATATAAAGTTAAGTCCCTTGATATAGAGGATCTATTTTGGATGGATGTAGATTATCCGAGTGACCTGTTCAAAGCCAGACTTAACTCAGATAAATTCATCAAGAAATCATATCAGGAGCGGGTCCTAAGAGTCGTAGAAACTAGTTAAGAATATGGACCATGCAATACTTGTAGCGGCCGGCGCCGGTATAGAAAACACCGACCTTAGCATTTATGGAAGTACCGTTTTTGGATCCCTTCCCCAAATCAAGCGTATGGTAATAACCGCCCAAAGAGCCGGGATCACACATTTCACGATAATTACGGAAAATGGCGATACTTCCTTAAAGAAACTATTAGCAAACGACAATAGAATTGAGGCTGATATCAATTGGACGTCAATTGATTCAGATATAAAGCTCGAATCAACCCCCTATCTTTTAGTACAATCAAACCTACTCACCACACCTGAAGCATTATCGAATTTCATGGATTCAGATTGCAGCAATGATGAGATTTTAATATTAAGGGACGCATCAGAAGATACCGGGAACAAAATTAAGGAGCCCTTTGTCGAAGAAATATTTCCAAATAGCGGCAGACCTGTAGGGGCTTTTATCGCCTCATCCAAATTATTAAAAAAATCCTTCTCGGACTCTAAGTCACTACAAAATATAGTCTCTGAACTGGTAGAAAAAGAAAAAGCTAAGTATAAGGAGTTCTCCGGCAAATATTGGATGAGATTATCAGATGATAAGGACTCAGCAAAAAAAGCGGAAGATCTTATCTTCGACTATGTCGGGAAAACTGCAACAGGATGGATATCACGTAATATAAACAGCAAATTTTCATTACCAACAAGCAAGCTCTTGGTTAAAACCCCTCTTACGCCTAATATGATCAGCGTTGGAATCAATATCATTGGATCTTTATGTGGTATATTTTACGCCATAGGTCATCCGGTAATCGGGGCACTCTTTATGCATATAGCTACAGTACTTGACAGGTGTGACGGGGAAGTGGCAAGGGTTAAATTAATGGAGACTAAAAAGGGGCAGTGGGTAGATACAGTTTCAGACCAGTTTACAGTGCTTTCTTTCATAATCGGCGTCCCCGTAGGATATTATTTCATTTCAAATAATCCGGTTGCACTTGTTCTAGGCGGGATAAATCTCTCTATTTTCCTATTTTTTGTAATTTGGTCGTTTTATT
>DAOVUC010000157.1 GCA_030632765.1 Candidatus Dadabacteria bacterium | reverse complement strand
GTCGTAATTATTGACGACTCGATAGTAAGAGGAACAACTAGCAGAAAAATTGTAAAAATGATAAGGGCAGCCGGGGCAACAGAGATCCATATGAGGATCAGCTCACCCCCGACTAAGTTCTCTTGTTACTACGGTATAGATACACCGATAAAAGAAGAGCTCATAGCCAATTCTCTTGAAGCTGAAGAAATAAGGAAATATATAACGTCCGATTCTCTTGGATACTTAAGTCTCGAGGGAGTAATGAGCGCAGTTGAAACCTCTAAAAAAATAAACGGAAAAGAGCACTTCTGTGATGCATGTTTTAGCGGCAATTACCCGGTTGAATTAACAGACAAGAAGACAAAAGTCAAACAACTCGGACTTTTTGGAACTTAACTAAAACAAGTTTAGTCCATATAGCCGATGAGAATTATTCTAAATCCTTATATTCAAATACGTACCCGAATCTATCCAGCATCATCTTATCTTTCTCCGCTATAATCTCACGCAACTCATCAACATAATATTCGCTGTAAGAATGAATGGTTTGTTGTATATCACAAGAGCATCTAGCGTATTTCGTTTAACTTAGATAGCACTTCTTCAAGCTTCTTTTTTTGAGTAGAGAATTCCTCAAATTTTTCCTTCTCTTTCTCAATAATATCATCAGGAGCTCGGTCGAGGAATTTTGAGTTAGATAGTTTATTTTCGGTTTGTTTTAAATCCTTTGTCACTTTTCCAATTTCTTTTTTTATTCTTTGAGACTCTTTTTCTATATCGATCAAGCCCTCAACAGGTAAAAATACTTCGACCCCCGGGATTATTTGCGCAATAGCTTTTTCAGGTTTATTTCCCTCTATCAATTCGAGCCCTGAAAGTGATGCCAAGTCTATTATAGATTCTCTATTGGGTGTTATGTCATTTTGGATACTATCACTATCAGGAAGCAATATTATATTGACCCTCTCTGAAGGATGGAGGCCTACTAAGGCCCTAAGACCTCGAATCGCAGCTACTATCTCCTTTATGAACTCGACTTCATGTTCAGCGTCTGTATACACTTCACTCTCATTAAATTCAGGAAATGCGCTAACAACAATGCATTCCGCTATTCCACCATCTACCCCTTCGATCTGAACGCCAAAACTCTTTAGCCTCTGATACAGCTCTTCACTCACGAAAGGAGCAATAGGATGTAGAAGTCCAAGCGCAGTTGTTAATACTCTTACCAATACGCTCCTGGTTCTCTGTTTATCTTCTTCATTGTCACCGTATAGAATAGGTTTAACTAGTTCTAAGTACCAATCGCAGTATTCGGCCCAGAAGAATTGGTATATCGAACTTGCCGATTTATCAAATTCGTAGCTTTCAAGAGCACGTTCCACTTCCTTTATAGTTCTGTTCAGTTTAGTAAGTATCCACTTATCATAAGTAGAGAGCTCATCACTTGAGGGAACTAAATCCGGATCATAACCCTCTAAATTCATCATTGAAAATCTTGAAGCATTCCAAATTTTATTTATGAAGTTTCTATATCCCTGAATCACAGGCATTGAGAGCTTGATATCCCTTCCCTGAGTAGCCAGCGCAGTAAGGCTAAACCTCATGGCATCTGCTCCATACTCATCGATCACCTCAAGAGGATCAATAACATTGCCACTAGTCTTACTCATCTTCTGCCCTTTCTCGTCTCTTATTAGACCGTGGATGTAAATATCCTTAAACGGCACATCTCCCATGAATTTGAGCCCTTGCATAATCATACGAGCAACCCAGAAAAAGATAATATCAAAACCAGTCACTAAAACGCTGGTTGGATAGTACTTTTCAAGATCAGAATTTACCTCGGGCCAGCCTAATGTAGAGAACGGCCAGAGTCCTGATGAAAACCAGGTATCTAGAACATCGGGATCCCGTACAAGCTCTACATCTTCACCGTAATGCTCCCTAGATGCCTCAAGAGCTTCTTCCTCTGACAGCTTAACAAATACATGACCGTCGGGCCCGTACCATGCCGGAATTTGATGACCCCACCATAGCTGCCGCGATATACACCACGGCTCAATATTTCGTAGCCACTCAAAATAAGTCCTCTCCCAGTATTTAGGAATGAATTTAACCCGACCGTCTTCAACGCAAGATATGGCTTCCACGGCGAGCTTTTGGGCATCTACATACCACTGGTCAGTTAGCCAGGGCTCAATTTCAACACCAGATCTATCTCCGTAGGGAACAGTATGAACTGTATCCTCAATATCCTCCAAGAGACCCTGCCCTTCCATATCTTCTATAATCCTCTTCCTTGCTTCGAAGCGCTCAAGTCCCCTATAAACGTCGGGAACATTATCGTTTAAGTGTGCTGTTGAGTCAAAGATATTAATCATTTCAAGGTCTTGTCTCTGCCCAACCTCAAAATCATTAAAATCGTGCGCGGGGGTTATCTTAACAGCCCCCGTCCCCTTTTCAGGGTCACTGTACTCATCAGCAACAATAGGAATTTTTCGTCCTACAAGAGGAAGTACCGCTTTTTTACCGACAAGGTGTTTATAACGTTCATCCTCAGGATGAACAGCTACACCAGTATCTCCCAACATCGTTTCAGGCCTTGTGGTAGCTACTGTAATAAATTCATTGTCACTGCCTTCAATCGGGTATTTGAAATGCCAGAAATTTCCATTAACTTCGCGTTGTTCTACCTCCAAATCGGAGATTGCAGTGCAAAGTTTTGGGTCCCAGTTAACGAGTCTCTTATCTTTATAAATTAAATCCTGATCATACAACTCAACAAATACCTTCCTAACGGCATTTGATAGACGATCATCCATTGTAAATCTTTCTTTGTCCCAATCAGGTAGTGCTCCGAGACGTCGGAGCTGACGTGTAATCGTATCACCGGACTCTTCTTTCCACCGCCAAACGCGCTCTAAAAAAGCGTCCCTTCCTATATCAGTCCTCGATATCCCCTCTTTTTCCAGCTCCCGCTCGACCATCATTTGAGTAGCAATGCCAGCATGATCAGTGCCTGGAACCCAGAGTGCATCAAACCCCTTCATCCTCTTAAAACGAATAAGAACATCTTGAAGTGTATTATTCAGAGCATGACCTACATGAAGAGACCCGGTCACATTTGGTGGAGGAATTACTATAGTAAAGGGTGGTTTATCCCCGGAAGAAGATGATTTGTAGTACCCATTCTCAATCCACTTCTCGTACCACTTCTCTTCAACCTTTGTTGGATCATAAACCTTGTCCATTTCGGTTTTAACATTTTCAGGCATTATATTTTATATTAATTTCGGGAAACAATTTAGATTCTGGTATTAGGGTCATCAGTCTTTGACCCTAATACCATTTTTATTTTTTATTCTTCTTCAACAGCAGTCGCAGTTGGAACCGGGACTTCAAGCACGGGAACTTCAACATCAATATTTCTGTATATTGGGAGTCCGGTACCCGCTGGTATAAGCCTTCCCATAATAACGTTTTCTTTTAGACCCCTTAGATAGTCTTCTTTTCCTTCACAGGCAGCCTCAGTAAGAACCCTCGTTGTTTCCTGGAATGATGCAGCAGAAAGCCAACTGTCAGTACTGAGTGAAGCCCTTGTTATACCAAGAAGAAGAGGCTCGGCAGATGCCGGTCTTCCACCCTGTTCGAGAACTCTTTCATTCTCTTCGAAGAAGACATGCTTTTCAATAGCTTCACCTACGAGAAGTATGGTATCGCCAGGGTCCTTAATTCTTACCCTTTTCAGCATTTGTCTTACAATAGCTTCAATATGCTTATCGTTTATTTTAACTCCCTGGAGTCTATAAACCTCCTGGATTTCGTCAACCAGATAACGAGTTAGCGCACGTTCTCCTCGTATTCTCAGAATATCGTGTGGATTAATAGATCCATCAACGAGCTGATCCCCAGAGGTTACCTGCTCCCCTTCTCTAACAAGAACATGCTTACCCCTAGGAGCCAGATACTCTTTAGGTTCTCCTATCTCAGGGGTGACTATAACCCTTCTCTTTCCTTTTACATCCTTTCCATATGTGACAATTCCATCGATCTCCGTCACAACAGCAGGTTCCTTAGGGAGTCTAGCCTCAAATAGCTCAGCTACCCTTGGGAGTCCGCCGGTTATGTCCTTGGTCTTGGCCGTTGCCCTAGCAATCTTAGCAAAGATATCACCCGCACTAACCGCATCCCCCTCATTAACTTCTATAATAGCCCCTATCGGTAGTGAATATTGTATATTCTTCCCTTCATCAGTCTTAATTACAAGACCCGGATGAACCTCTAAGTTTTTAGTTTCCATTACTACTTTTTTATAAATACCAGTAACTTCATCAACTTGTTCTTTTAATGTTACACCTTGTTCCAAATCAACAAATCCTACCGTTCCATTAAACTCTGAAATGAAAGGTGTCGTGTAGGGGTCCCATTCTGCAAGAAGCTTGCCCTCTTTCACCTTATCCCCTTCGGCTACTTTAAGTTTCGCTCCAAGGGCTAAAGGATATCTTTCTCTTTCGTAACCCTTATCGTCCATTATTATTAGAATACCGGTACGATTTACCACAACGAGGCTTCCGTCCTTAGCTGTAACCGTTCTTACTCCGTTTAATCTGATTTCGCCCTCATGTGTGTTTTCAAGAGTACTTTCAGCAGCCCTCTGACTCGCAGCTCCACCTATGTGGAAAGTTCTCATAGTAAGCTGAGTTCCAGGTTCCCCAATAGACTGTGCAGCAATAATACCAACCGCTTCGCCAATATTTACAAGCTTACCGGTAGCAAGGTTTCGTCCGTAACATAACACACACACACCAATTCGTGTTTCACATGTGAGCACGGATCTGATTCTGGCCTCGGTAATGCTCCCTGCTTCATCAATTTGAGATGCCGCATGCTCATCTATTTCATTATTAGCTTTTACAATAATTTCCCCGCTTATAGGATCCACTATATCTTCAATAGTTACTCTGCCAAGCACCCTCTCCCCAACTCTTTCTATAATTTCCCCACCCTCTACCAAATCACTAACCGCAATCCCCTCAGTCGTGCAACAATCATATTCCTTTATCATT
>DAOVUC010000188.1 GCA_030632765.1 Candidatus Dadabacteria bacterium | reverse complement strand
TGAATAAAAATAAGAGATATTTGACTTTTCAAAGATTCAGTTTTTACTAGTATGTAAAATAGTTATTGCAATAGCGGCAATAGAAATTGCGGATATATAGATATAGCACCTTTCCGTATACGTGTTCAGGAGTTCTAATCGACCAAAAAATGAGTGATTCAAAGATAAAGAGTAAACCGCTAGTCGCCGTTGTAGGGCGCCCTAACGTCGGCAAATCTACCCTTTTCAACAGATTTATAAGCGAAAGAAAAGCTATCGTTGAAGATATACCCGGGGTCACACGTGACCGCCTCTACGCAGATACTCAGTGGGATGGCAGGGAATTTAGCCTGGTTGATACAGGAGGATTTGACCCTGAAGGAGACGAACTCTACCCTTCATTAATCAAGAACCAGATCGATATTGCAATTGCAGAAGCAGATCTGATTTTATGTATTTTGGACGGAAAAGAGGGGGTAATGCCTCATGATATAGATGTAATTGACCTTCTTAGGAAGGTTAAAAAACCTGTCATATTCGCTATTAATAAAGTTGACCATAAGAAACATGAGAACAGCGCTATTGAATTTCACGGCCTCGGAATAGAAGGGTTTATTGTTATTTCGGCTCTGCAAGGCAGAAATGTAAATGAACTCCTCGATAGAATTGTAGAGCTTCTCCCGGCACATGAACCAATAGAGGCGCAGTTAGACGATGATATTATTAAGGTTGCTGTTTTGGGCAAACCCAACGTAGGAAAATCCACCTTAGTCAATCACTTTCTTGGAGAAGAGCGATTGATCACAAGCCCTGTTCCCGGAACAACGAGAGACTCCATTGATACCTATGTTACTAGAGACGAGAGAAAATATTTGCTAATCGATACGGCAGGGATACGCAGGAAATCAAGGATAACCTTCTCCGTAGAGAAGCACAGTGTATTTAGAGCTGTTAGAGCAATGGAAAGAGCCGACATCGCGCTCCTTATGATAGACGCCGAGGAAGGCCCTACACATCAGGATGCCAGGCTTGCGCGCCTGATTGCGGACAAAGGAAGGGGGTCCATAATCTTGTTAAACAAATGGGACCTGGTTCCAAGTAATGTCGCTCAAACCACAGGCATTGATGAGATACTTAAAGATGAGCTTATGGCCATTGATTTTGCCCCGGTGCTGATTATTTCCGCAATGACCGGCAGAGGGGTACAAAAGATATTCGATACGATAGATGAAGTTTACCGTAACTTCTCTCAAAGAATACCGACAAAAAGACTTAACCATTTTCTCAAGAATATAGTAGAGAAGACTCCGCCACCAATATATAAAGGGAGGGAGATAAAATTCTATTACATTTCCCAACCACTTACGGAGCAGCCTACATTTGTAATTTTTACAAACCGCATAAGCGGAGTTCCTGAAAATTACAAAAGGTTTTTAGAAAATAGATTAAGAGAAGAATTTGATCTGGAAGGAACACCAATCAAACTGGTGTTTAGATCAGAGAGAAATGACGGATAGATACTAAGCCAAACCCAAGACCTCTAGAATGTTTTTTTGGATGTCCTTTGTACGCTCAATCGCCAGGTAGTTATCGACGACCCTTTTTCTGCCAGAGACCCCCATAGACCTTCTTAGTTTCGGGTCTAAAATGAGCCTCGATATAGCTCTTCCCATATCTTCCGTATTTCCACAATCGCACAAAAACCCCGTTACTCCATCATCAATTGACTCCACTATACCCCCGGCTTCTTTAAACCCAATCACAGGCAGCTCAAAAGCCATAGCCTCAATCACAGAGCGTGGGAAAGGGTCCGCATAATTTGACGGGACAACAAATAAATCAAAGTCCTTAAGACATGCACTCACCTCTTTCTTATACCCTGTAAAAATAAAGTAATCATCCAGACCGTTTTGACTCACGAGATTTTTTAGGAAGCTAAGGTGGTCATCTTGAAAAAAATAAGGAGTATCGCCAACAATAACAAATTTCACGTCTTCAGCGCCTCCGCCCAATTCATCAATTACCATTTTAGCAGCCTTTATAAATAGAGAATAACCCTTTCTGGGAACAATTCTTCCCGTACTCCCAACAATAATCGTACTCTCAGGGATTCCGTACTGCGCCCTTAACTCACCCTTTGTTGTTTCGGGATTATAATCCTCAATGTCCACTCCATTATGAATAACCCTTACTTTTTCCTCTACTTTATGAAAAGGTACTGCAGCTGCACCGGACACACATATGATTCTACGAACGAGGGGTAATCTCGAAAGAGTATCTATTATAAACCCCAGGAGCTTAGTTTGCTGAATATTCCTCACATGCCATATTACGGGACACCAGTTAACTAGCCCAACTAAAGCACCTACAACCTTGGCCTGTGTACCGTTACAATATATGACCTTTATATTATTTCTTCTCAGCAGCAGTGGGGAAGTAACAATTAGAGAGAGCATGTCCAGAATGTTCAGTATGATGGAGACGAATTTCTGCAGTCCATTGTAACGGGCACTCCCCTCTTTTTGGAATTCCTCTCCGAGCCGGGGTCTTTTTAAATTCTCAGGAAACCTTTTTTCTAAGATCACATTCTCATATATTCCCTCTTCCTTAAGACGCTCAGAAAAGACATCATCCTTGGGAATTAATACGTACGGAGTAACCTTGGTCCTATCTAAGTACTTAAGAATATAAAAGAGGCTTTTAGCGGGGCCGCCGTCTCTAATAGAATGATTTATAAAAAGTACGTGTGGTAATGTCTTCATTTATCGTGCCGTCTGCAAATTTTGGATTATGCAATGTACCATGACATTTTGAAATAGGCTAATCATAAATAGTTAATGAAAAGCAAATATCGAAGGGTATAATATATCTTAACAATCTTAAGCAACTATCCCCTGGAGGAAAAATGAAACCGGTAAACAAGAAATTTCTACTTAGAATGGCAATCTCTATTTTCTTCATATCATTCTTAATAGTTGGCGGATGCGACGTCGAATTTGGGGGGACTGGTGGGGGTGGCAGCGGAGGTGGCGGTAGCGGGGACATTATAATTGAAGGCACAATTTTAAACTCTTCTGAGTTTGGTGATATTACAGTTAGTGCTCTCCAGGATAACGTCCGTCTAGATAGAACCACTACAGATATTGGGGGCAACTTTACGTTACAGTTTCGGTCATCAAGCGGAATAGTTACTTTAAAATTTGAATCCGATTCATTCGATGCGGAAAGACCCAATATTAGAGTCGTGGATGACAGTACTTCAACCATGGACATTACTCTGCAGCAAAGCCCTGCACTAATAACGATCGACCGCTGGCAGGTCTTTCAAGATACCTTATCTCTCTCAGGTAATACAGAGTTAGAATTCATTGAAAGCATAGTGGAATTCAATATAGAGGCAAATGGTGGAAACTGTATATTTGCTACCGGTACTAGTCTTATAACTTACAAAGTAAAGAGCATCAATATAACCGAATGTAGAGAAGGGATAAGAGCACAAGTTTCGGCATCTATTATTCTAGAAGCTGACGAAAGTATAGTGATATCAAGTGATCTGGATGCAATTTTAACTCTTGATGATTCATTAGTCAAAATAGGGCAGACCACAAATCCTATCAACAACACTATTACAATAGAGTCTGCAAACCAATTTGGGATAAATGCTGCGGGCAATTCTAGTGTAAATATCGATCCAGAAAATCAGTGTTCTATAAGTGGTGGAAGAATGGCTGTTAATATAAACACTAACGCCAGTGTTAAGACATCCAACTGCACACTCTCACTCTGATGGTGACCTCTCGTTGGGATTAACACAAATAACGGTATTCCCTACTGCAAGGGTAGAAAGGGATAAGACAGATAAGCTACAAACTACTTCTCTTCATCTAAGGAGTTCACCTTCTTTTCAAGCTCCTTCATCTTTTTCATCAAGAGCTCGACTTCACTTGCTCTGTACCCACCCGGTGGATCATATCTTTCACCGTTTTCTGAGTCATCTTTTATAGTAGAGGGATCTATATCACTAGGATTTAAATTTTCAAAGTCCACCGGCATATTCAAGTCTGAAGGGTACCAACCCATCTGCTGCCACATATTTATATTCTTTTTATAGTTTTCTTTAACATAATTATAAGGCTGAAACATCATTAGGAAATAATTTTCGAAAAAATCCTTTGCAACTTTATTGCCATATTTAATTAACATGTGCAAGAACGAAACGGGCAGTATATCCTCTTTGTTCTTTTCACTTTCAAGGATGACCTGAATTAAGATTACCTTTGAAATATCATCCCCGGATTGAGAATCAATTACTTTTATTTCGCTTCCCTCTCTGATAAGGAAAGCTATATCTTCAAGTGTGACATATCTTTTGTTAGTGGAATCGTATAGCCTTCTATTGCTATACTTTTTGATTGTAATTTGGTCAGGTACTTGTTTTTGTTCTATGGGCATTAGTATTATTATTCAAAGAAACCCTGCAGAGTCAAGAAATACTGCTTCATTACT
>DAOVUC010000076.1 GCA_030632765.1 Candidatus Dadabacteria bacterium | reverse complement strand
TATTTATTCCAAGCTCCTTGGCAGGACCGCTAAATGCTGAAGACATGCCTATTGTTAAATCCCCATTGTCTTCAGCTAGTGCATTAATTTGAGGTATTAAAAAAATACAAATGATAATTATTAAGATTGAGTTCTTATTTTTCATAATATGTAGCATTTTATTAACACCATATACTTTTATATGAGTTCAGGTGTCCAATAATATTTTACTACCCACCCTCTGTAAGATAAGGAATTATAATTGGTAAGTTACCTATATTACATAAGATTTAAATAAATTTCTAGTGTTAGATAAAATTGCAAATAAATCAAGGAAGGCTAACTCTTTTTTGTCATTGACAATAACGCATTTGTAGCAAATAGATCTCAAAACTTTGTATAAGTATCATCCAGAAAACGTTTTATTCTTTGAGCCATTCCTTAGCTTTTTCTACTTCGTTTGTGTTGAAATGTTTGATTTCTATACTAGGAAAGATCTTATCTGCTACTGCTATCCAGCTTTCGAGCCACCCCTTGTCTGACACGACCGCTTCTTTCTCAAAGTTCCGCCAGTGTTTGAGCTTGAAGTGTATGTCTTTCATAAGCGTATTGACCGACATTCCTCCAATCTCTTCTATTTCAGCATAAATGCGGAGCTTGTCGTAATGTTTTAGCATTTCCTCAATCTTCTCGGTAATCTGGTCAAACTCTTCATCTTCGATTCTGCCGTTTAGGCGAAATCCTATTATATTCCCTTCTTCAAAAGGGATTATCCCTATCATATCTCACCTCACTTATTTGATAATAATAGCTTCCGGCTTTATTTCCCCAATTGATTCTGAGCGCAGAAAACTATCATCCTGTAGTTTTGTGAGCCTGATTTATCTTTCCATAACGAGCTGCAGTCAAGTATTGCCTTTCTTCCCGGAGTCCCTAGTGGATTCATCCGAAGCATATAAGTGAGCTTTGTTTGAGCCTCTGTCTGGGTCTGTACGCAGTGTTCTTGCATTTTGTAATTATTTGCCCACTTTGCGCCACACCATTCATTAATCTGATCAACAGAGGACGTATGAGTCGGTATGAGATCGGGGTTGGCAATTAAATCGTTTACTGAAATTATTGTCTGGTCGGCTTTAGTCAGATATTCAGTTCCTCTGTTTACCAACTTTGACTTCATAGCGTAGTCTTTATCCACACATGACGAGCCATAAATGTTAAGCCCCGTTAAATAGTCGCTCAGCCCCTCTAAAGATTTTATATGTATGGCTCTGATCCTAGGCGGTGGGGTGAGGGAATTTAAGCGGTTACGTAAAGATATCACTATGCCCTGGTAGAAGCCAAATTCATTGGAGCATGTTTCTTCGGGTTCCGACTGAAGACCAATGGCAGTCTTGCTGACTTTTAATCCCAACTGTGATAGTTCGGTCAGTATCGGGTTTAGTTTTTGAAGATAGGCTATTTCTGAGGAGTTATACTGAAAAGCAGCTTCAGCCCTTTCTGCATAACTAATGCAAAGTGTTAAAACAGAAAGTGCTACAATTCCTAATAATAAAACACTAACCTTATTTCTTATTGATTTTGCCATCTTGAATACCCCCTTATTATTTGGAGTGTGGAATGAAACACTCTATATTTGTATTATATAAAAAAAACGAGCATAAGTGTAGGAGTCTATGAATAAAAGTCTTAAAGTTTTTATTCTCAATTTATAATATGCTAACATTTTTATGTTAAATTTTGATTAAAAAAGTGGCTTCCTTTGCTTAGAATTTAAGCTATAGACTCTTGTCAAATCTAGTATATATTTCACTTTCACTAGAGTTCCTTAAGGTTTATAGCTTAGATTATATGTCTATAGTCTGGGAACTAATTTTAATTGGCACCTATATTGCGAAATGTGCCAGGATAACATCAGAGTTTATTATGTTATAATTTATAGAGGGTGAGATAGGAGGGTAAATACATGATTTGCGAGATCGAAAACCCCAATAATATCAGAACTGCTGATATTGTAGTTGGGATCCCATCCTATAATGAAGAAGCTTCAATTTATTTCCCTGTAGAGCAAGCAAGTAAAGGGCTAAATATTTATTTCCCACATCAATCCTCAGTAATTGTTAACGTAGACAATTGCTCGGAGGATGGGACAAAAGATGTATTTTTAAATACACCGACAAAAGTGCCAAAAATTTATGCCTCGACGGGAAAAGGGGTCAGAGGTAAGGGGCGTAACATCCGTAACCTGTTTGAAATTGCGACAGGTCTGGGAGCTAAATCTATTATTCTGCTGGATGCAGATTTGAAGAGCTTAACACCCCGGTGGATTAAATACTTTATGGAGCCCCTAACGGACGGATATGATTTTGTTGTTCCCATTTATATGAGACACAAGTACGATGGGACTATTACAAATAATATAGCTTATCCTATGCTTAGAACACTATTTGGTCTCCGAATACGCCAGCCAATTGCAGGAGACTTCGCTATTTCAGGAAGGCTTGCCGAATGCTTGCTATTGGAGCCGACATGGGATGAGGATATTTATAATTTTGGGATTGATATATGGATGACAAGTGTTGCCATATGCCGGAATTTTAATGTATGTCAGGCCTTTTTGGGCTCATCAAAAGCACACCGTCCCAAAGATCCTGCAAGTGACCTGGGGCCTATGTTCTCTCAGGTAATTGGGACTATTTTCAAGTTGATGAAAAATTATGAGTATGTATGGAAATACGTAGAAGAATCCCGTCCTAGTGTGATCTATGGTTTTGGACTTGGTCAATCGGGAGTGAGTGAGGAAGTAAAGATTGATACTGATCTTCTGCACAAGTCCTTTATTTCTGGTTTTGAAGATTACGGCGATATATGGCAGCAGGTGCTTATGCCCTCTAACATGCAGATAATTCAAAGGCTTAGCAAAGTGGAGCCTGAGCAGTTTCATTATGAAGACGATGAATGGGTGAGAATACTTTTTGATTTCGCTCTTGCGTCTATATTCAACAAGGAATTGGATAATAAGAAACTGATTGAAGCTCTGATCCCGCTTTATTATTCATGTACCTTATCTTTTGTAAACAGGGTATCGAAAATGGACGATGCGGAAACTGAGCTCCATCTTGAGAACTGGGCGCTAAGGTTTGAAGAAGCTAAATATTACCTTATGGAAAGATGGAATCACCTTACTAGGCTTAACGGCAACAGGAAACTTTACCAAATGTTATCGGGTAGAGATCATCAAGAGGAATAAAATAAGTTTCAATTGCTCATAATATTTTAATACACTTAAGACTCTTAAATCCTTGACTCGGTGTACCCTTAAGGTAGCTTATCGGTTAGTTTCCCCCGAATAATTTCATCAAACATGCATAGGATCGACAAGGAAAAACTATGGGACTAAAATGCGGGATAGTAGGACTTCCCAATGTAGGAAAGTCTACGCTTTTTAATGCGCTTACAAATGCAGGAGCTGAGGTTGGCAATTTCCCCTTTTGTACTATTGAAGATAATGTGGGAGTAATCCCGATTGCCGATGACAGGCTCCATAAGATAGCTGAGCTCGTAAAACCAGAAAAGCTTACACCTACTTTTCTGGAAGTTGTTGATATTGCGGGACTTGTAAAGGGTGCGTCTGAAGGAAAGGGGCGAGGAAATGCTTTTCTCTCAAGTATTCGTGAGGTAGACCTTATACTTCATACGGTAAGATGTTTTGAGGATGATAACGTGATGCATGTAGAAGGCTCAACGGACGCTATGAGAGATATTCATATTATCGAAGATGAACTCCTTCTAAAAGATCTTGAGACTATCGAAAAGAGAGAGGAGAGATTAACTTCGCAGGTAAAAAGCGGTGACAAGGCTACTAAAGACAAGCTTGAGGTTGTAACAAAACTAAGAAATTTTGTTGAAGAGGGAAAGAAGGTAAGAAATTTCCCGATCGATGATCAGTCCCAAGTAATAAGCGAAATGTATCTCCTTACTGCAATCCCTGTTATGTATGTATGTAATGTTTCCGAGGATGATATTGCGGACTTCTCAGGTAATGAGGAAGTAACAAAAGTCAAAGAATATGCGGAAAAAGAGGGCGCCGATGTAATCGTTTTATCGGCACAGATAGAGGCTGAGATAGCTGAGCTGCCGTATGAGGAAAAGAAGCTCTTTTTAGAAGACCTCGGACTTCAAAACTCAGGTATGGATAGATTAATCAAAGAGGCATATAAAGAACTTGGGCTTGTAACATATTTCACCCAAGGCCCCAAGGAAGTCAGGGCATGGACACTCAGAAAAGACTCAAAGGCGCCTCAGGCGGCAGGAATAATTCACTCTGATTTTGAGAGGGGGTTTATCAGGGCTGAGACTGCAGGCTATGAGGACTTTGTTGAGGCCGGTTCAGAGGCGGCGCTGAAAGAAGTTGGGAAAATGAGATCTGAAGGTAAGGATTACATTGTAAAAGATGGTGATATAATACTTTTTAGATTCAATGTATAAAGAGATAATAAGACCTATTCTTAATAAGTTCGATTCAGAAACCTTTCACGAATTAGCCCGTGAATCTATACATATAGCTGAGTTATCCCCTATAACACTTAAACTCCTTGAACTGTTCGCGGATAAATATAGTAGATTTGAAGATAAGCATCTTAAGACAACTTTAGGCGGTCTCGAATTAGAGAATCCATTAATAGTGGGTGCAGGCTGGGATAAAGCGGGACGTGCGGTTTTAGGATTATGGCATCTTGGTTTTGCATCAGTAGAAGTAGGCTCTGTGCTTGAATACGAGCAACCCGGCAATCCAAAGCCTCGTCTTTTTATGGTCTCCTCTGGAGTTGCGATTAACTGGCTCGCCTTTAACAGCCCTGGGATGGACATTGTCTCTAAAAATCTTGATAAGTATAAGCATACTAATATTCCGATTGGTATAAGTATCGGATTAAATAAAGATGTGGAACATGCCGATGCGCCAAAAGCCTACGGCACTGTTGCAAAGAGAATGTACGATTATGCGGGTTACTTTGCCATAAATATAAGCTCACCTAATACCCCCGGTCTTAGGAAGCTTCAGGAAAAAGAGAGAACGGTAGACATTATAAAAGCCGTGAATGAGGCGATGGATGAGTGCGGTGCAAGAAAACCTCTTTTTGTGAAAATAGCCCCCGATCTTACTTATGAGGCGGTGGATGAAATCCTAGATGTTGCCCTCGGTAATCCTGTAAGTGGTATTATAGCTGCCAACACCACAGTTAACCCTGATCTTAAGGGTAAATATGGAACCAGATGGAGAAACAGTCCGGGAGGGCTGAGCGGTGATGATGAGGACTATAGAAAAATGACGACTGAAATGATTTCCCATATTTACAAGCAAGCCGGAGACAAGCTCGATATAATAGGCGTCGGCGGTGTTAAGGACGCAGAGACCGCGCTTGAAAAAATAAGGGCCGGAGCAAAAGCCCTTCAGCTAGTAACAGCAATAAGAGGGGAGGGTACCGCCGTTGCCGGAAAGATTAACCGCGGGATTGCGGCCTATCTGGAGCGTGAAGGGATTTCTTCACTCAAGGAAATAGTCGGTATTGATTCCAGGAAGTAGTTGCCTACGTCCTATAATGGGCGTTTATTTTTACGTACTCAAACGTTATATCGCTTGAGATTACAAATGAGCTCGCCTTTCCGCATTTTATATTTAGCGTGATATCGAATTTGGTATTTTGAAGTATTTTTTGCGCTTTCTTCTCGTCCATTACTTCTTTTGAGTTACTTAGTATTTTCTGATCTCCGAAAAATAAATCTATTTTATTCGGATCAAAGTTTACTCCGGCCCGCCCGGCGGCTGCCACTATCCTACCCCAGTTCGGGTCTTCCCCAAAAAATGCGGTCTTTACAAGAAGAGAAGTGCCTAGTGTCCGGGCTATTTTCTCAGCGTCTTTTTCTGTCCTTGCACCTTTGACAATTATCTTTGCAACTTTAGTTGCTCCTTCTCCGTCCTGAACTATCATCTCTGCAACTTCAGTAGCAACTTCCGTAACTGCTCTCTCAAATTTTTTGTATTCAGCCCCACTTTCTCTTATAGCCGTGTTGCCTAATTTCCCATTAGCCAATAATAACACCGTATCATTAGTTGAAGTATCGCCGTCAACTATGATCTTATTAAATGAATTGTTAACAGAATTTTTAAGCGCTTTAGATAGTGCCCTTTTTCCAACGTTAATGTCAGTAAGAATATAAGCCAGCATTGTAGCCATATTTGGCGCTATCATTCCAGCGCCTTTTCCAATTGCCACTACCGTACCTTTTTTATTCCCTATTTTTATTTGAGTAGACGCGTATTTAGGAAACGCGTCTGTTGTCATTATTCCCTGGGCAACGTCCAAAAAACCCTCCTCACTTAGATCTTTCACAAGTACACGCAGTGCTTTCTTCATTTTATCTATAGGCAGCCGTCCACCTATTACCCCGGTTGATGAAGGGATAACCAAGCTCTCGCCAATTCCAAGTTCATTAGCTGCATGCTTTGAGGTCAGGATCGAGTCTTTTAGCCCCTCCTTCCCGGTAAACGCGTTAGCTACGCCGCTGTTAATAAGAACAGCCTGGCAATAGCCGCCTTTTATTCTCTCCATTCCTACTAATACTGGCGGGGCTTTTACAATATTCTTTGTAAAAACACCGGCCACTTTAGCCGGAACCTCCGAGAATATTAGCGCAAGGTCTTTCTTCCCTTTCTTTTTAACACCTGAGGATACTCCGCTTCCAAAAAATCCCGGGACCTTTATCATAGTTTAAGCTCCTCTATGAACCTGGATGATTTTATCTCTTTTTCAGTGTGACGTTCTGTAAACTTTGTAAAAAGTTTTATGTATTTTAAAACTTTTTCAAGGTCTGATTCCATTAAATCGGTATCTAAGAGAAAATCCTTAGAAAAGATAAAACTGTTTTTTCTCTCCCCAACACACTCAAAACATACCGCACCACCTCCGCTAGTGCTGAAATAAGAATCTCCTTTTATAGGTTTTTCACACTTAGCGCATGAGTGTAGGTTGGGTTCATAACCTGAAATTGATAACGCTTGTAGCTGGAATTGTAATACAATGGGTAGAGGGCTTTTTTTAGAGTTCAGATTCGAAAGAGCTTCGATTAAAAGCTTGAACAGTTCCTCATTGGGAGATTCTCTTGGAATTAGAGTATCAGTGGTTTCAAGTAGTAAACTGCCCAATGTGAATAGTTCGATATCTTCAATAAAACTTGAGAAGACCTGTATTGTCTCCGTATCTTGAATTAGTTTAAACTCCCTTCCGGTATCTTTGAAACTGACCCTAAAATGCACGAAAGGCTCAAGCCTTGCTCCGAATCTTTTCATGCTGTTTTTGGCGTTCCTTGCTATTCCGCTTATTTTGCCAATGTCCTTGGTAAATAAACTTAGAATATAATCTGCGTCACGATAAGGAGTTTTACGAAGTAAAAGGGCTTCAGAAGTGTTCATAGAATGCATATTATTCCCTAAAAGTGAATGTTTGGCTATAAATAATAGCTATCTGATTAATATTATTTATCTATTTTGATATAATT
>DAOVUC010000057.1 GCA_030632765.1 Candidatus Dadabacteria bacterium | reverse complement strand
TACACTGTAGGTCATCTTGAGCGAGTAGCGCGGATTAACCAAAGGGCTGAGCGGTATCCGGGTATGGAGCTTGCCGGTAACGCTTATAACGGGGTTGGCATTCCCGATTGCGTGCGCTCAGGCGAGGAGGCGGCAGAAAAAATACATAAATATCTCAAGCTCTCTAAATAGCGGGAATTAAATTAAAACGAAATATATAAAGCATGGAGGTGCCGTGTGAAACTTTACGGTCCGGCGGGCGATCTTGAAATACATATCAAAGGCGTTACCGTCAGAAGAGAATTTGTTATTTTAAATGCTGAAATGGGCGTATGGCAAAATACCATATTGATAGATTCATCCGATATCCGTCTCCTGGTTCCAATATTTTTCCGGTTCTCCGTTTTGCTCTTTATCATAAAGGCTTACATCCGTTCTATCTTCGGAAAGGACAAGAATTCTAATAGCTAGAGCTTTCTTGGCATTAAATTAATTCAACCATCTCTTTTAATTTGGTGAGATGCTCGTTGCAGTCTAATGATGAGTTTTCACAAGGCTCGATGAAGGTAATTAGGATTAATCCTAAACTACCCTATAAAAATCCCATTTTGTGGAGCCTGATATAATATATTTTTCAAACTGTTTTCCCCATGTTTTATGTTTTTTGATCGTAGCCAGCTTAGCCCATGATGCATCCAGTTCTTTCATGTCTTTAATCTGAATTTCACATTCAACAAGTGCCTCTGAAGCCCCAACAGAGCCTGTTATTATTCTAACTTTATTCTTGGTCCAGCCGATTTGAGACCCTATTTCATCGTACCAGTTTGTTATGGACTTGATCGCCTCATTCTTGTATCCGAATTTTGCCTGAAACTGCCATCTTGCTATCATCATAAGACTATTCCTCCACTTAAAGTTAGTTTCCTTATGCCTTTGTTTAGATTAACTCTCTGCCATTTCTTTTAATTTAGCCAGGTGCCCGTTCCAGCCCTCTATCTGGGAATTGATGCTCTCCTCACTCTGCGGGCTAGACTCAGTGTAGCTATCTATTAACTGAACCTTTGTTTTATCGCCTTGTGGGGTGAGTATCCACCTTTTTTGACAGATATATGAAGCGTTATCCGGCTCAAGAGCAAGTCTAAGTTCTTTGTTAGGCTCCGCGTAAGTCAAAAAGTAGGTTGTATCGTCAGACCAGACTTTCATACGTGCCGTATCGCCGACTTTAGAGACAGTTTTATTCCCAGACTGCCACTCAAAACCCATAAATCCTGTGAACTGCTCGAGGTTAGTTAACACTGCCCATACTTTTTCAGGAGGAGCGTTTACAAGTACCTCTCCCTCAAACACCTGAGCGCTTATTTGTTTGTTAGTTACCTCAGCAAAAGAATCTTGAAAAGATACCAGGACAGATAAAATCAATAACGCTGATAATATGTATTTCATGAACATACCCCTTTTATATATTACAATTTTAGAACTAAAGACATTATAAATCAACCTAGAACTAATCTTGTCGTTGCCCTAGCATTGGTCTTAATATTTAAGTATCTCTAATTACACAATTATCTATTGCTAATTAATTTCATTGGTGATATTATAAAATTAGTTTAGAAGATGGCCGATATTGGTCAATTTTTGTTACGGTAGGTTTCAAATCGATCATTTACACTTCTAACCTATAATCTTATAGGGAATACATAGAGGTAGAACCTATAAGGCCTATTGAAACAAAAACATCGATTTCAAGACTCTCTGGCTTTATGGCGGCGTATTAATAGCCACAGTGCTCGCATCTTTAGCATTTGCAAGCTTTTTAGCTTCTTAGAAACAGCACTGAATAAAAAGCCAAATACTCTTATTATTTTAGGCTTTAATAGCTTATACGGATCAGTTTATTGACAAAGTTATAATATATGTGGAGATTTATGACTCAATCTTGGGAGGATCCTATTTCTTATAAATTAAACATAATTACCTTATCCATTGCAGCTGTACTGTTGCTCCAAGTCACAACTCCCGAATTAGCAATTTCTTCTGGAGACGGTCATTCGCACGAAACAAAAGGACTTCACTTTTCACATCCTCTGATAACGGAATCCCCCTCCCCCGACACAAAAATTAGGCTCGACTACTTTTTCCTCGATGTGGATGGAGAGGTAGAAGACGAAGAGCTGGGAGAGGAAGGGGAAGGACCCAATAAATTTAAAGAGAGCACAATACTCCTTGAGCTTGAGTATGCGTTTACAAGGAATATAAGTATAGAGGCGGATATACCGTATACGTTCTTAAACGTTGACGGCGGATCAAACGAGAATAATTTCAACAATATAGAAATAGGTATAAAGACCGCTACTTTTATCCTCGAAGAGTATGGAATACTTCTTGGCGGCGGTATAGAGTTTGGGCTTCCTACGGGAAAAGACCGAAAGGGTATCGGAAGTGACAACATATTCGAGATCGAGCCGTTTGCGGATTTCGGATATAAATATAAGTACCTTGAAGTCGTCGGATTTTTATCTCTCGGTTTCCCAGTAAACCAGAAAGGTGACCAGGACGAAGGGGACGAGCTTGGCTATAACCTCTCTATGCTCTATCATATAGGCACGAGTGTTCAAGCTATTCTTGAATTTGATGGCGAGACTGTATTAAATGGCGAAGAGGACGGGGAGTCGGTCCTAAATATCGACCCTGGCATTAAGGTTGCACCATTTAAAAATAAGAACCTCAAATTCGGCTTCGGAGCCAGCTTCCCTCTAACGGATGATGAAGAGTTTGAATACAGACTAATAGGATCCGTCTTCTACCATATGCCTTCCGGCTATGTTTATGTTAGCGAAAATAATTAATCTAATAAGATTAAATTTATACCTATTCTTATTTGACGGCAATAGAACTAAAGGTCCAAGAATAGCCCTTTGGCTTCTTTGGAAGTGAGTTTGGATTCATTTTGTACTGCTCCCGCTTTTGTGAAGCCCGGTTTAAGTTGGAATCATAAATAACGCAACGCTTCCTAGCCATTGACCTTCCACCGGAAACCTGGACTGGTTTCAGGGGGCTTGACATGTGCATTCGAAGAGAATAAATACCTTTATTTCCAACCCACTGCTTCACCCCAAGCGGATGCTGCATACCCTCTTTTATGCTTAGCTAAATTCATCCATGCATTACCTATATCAACAAGATGTTTCTCATCGGCCCATCCTTCTTCAAGTATGATATCTCCTATCTTCCCTTTAACAACATTTATCCAGCCTTCATAAAAACTGGGCCATTCATCCAAAGAACCCGGTTGTTCCCAACTCGAAGATATTAGGATATCCCTAAAACCAACCTCATTTAGCATGGGCCATAACTTCCGACCAACGGAAGGATCTCCACCATAACTTTTTATAGCTCTGTCAATTAGTTCAAATGTTTCTAGAAATAAAGGCTCTTCGGGGCAAAAAATTGCTCTATCCATTACTGGTTCTTTAACTAGAATAAGACCATCATTCTTAAGTACCCTGTGAACTTCCCTAATAGCATTTATAGGATTTTTTATATGTACTAATACTGCCTGCATATAAACAATATCAAAAAAATTATCTGTGTAAGGAAGTTCGAGTATATTCGCAACTCCAAATTTTAGATTTTTAATTTTCGATTCATCAACCTTTCTATTATTAGAATAAATTTGATCCTTATCAATATCTATTCCAATTACACTGCCGTTTATAACTTTTTTCGCTATTTCAAAAGTTACTACTCCCGGTCCACATCCACATTCAAGAACCTCCATGTCTGGTCTTAAATACGGGAGGATAAAATCGAAGGATTTTAGAGCTCTGTAAGATAGGTAATCCAAGACACCCTTTTGGTATCCTAATGAGTAATCATCTTTGGTGTTTTGATCTATACTATTTTTTCTTTTCATAATTCTATCGATAAATATACTATTTGTACTGCTCCCCTCATGTCAACCTGCGTTTAAAGTTAGGATTATTAAAATTATAACGCTTCTTGGCCATTATACAGAACGCCTTTATATAGGATTTTCACTCATAAGATTTCACTTGACTTATAAACTTGATTTAAAGTACACTTAAAAATAGGGGTAGAGCAAATTCGGGGTACGGTTGTTAACCATTTTGAAAAGAAGACTGTGTATTTTCCTACCTGCGGAGTTTCCTCAAAAAGCAGCGCCCATAATCTTTTTCAACCTCGTTTAAATTATAACCTTTGTGTATTTCCCGAATTTAGATATTTATCCAGAAAATATCAATTTAGGTTAGGAGGTGATATCCCCTACATATGATCTAATAATATCAGATTAATCGCGTTCTCAGCGGTTAAATATTTGTGATAGACAGATAAATAATACATAAATTGAGGAGGTAAAATAAAATGAGAATCACGTATATTCTCATTGCATTAGTAGTATTGCTTGCAGTTTGGAGTATTACGGCTAAGATAGAATCTCAGGGACAGCAACGAAGTGTGATTAAAGCTGCGCCGACCTTTAAAGTACCGCTATCATCCAAAGAGCAAAGGATTGTCAACAATCTGAAACCGGGTCAGGTGGCAGTGAAAACCATAATTTTTGCTCCAGATAAAAAGACAGCAAACTCTATTGGAAACTGTTGTCCGAAGGGAAAATGTTGTTGCACGTGTCAGTGTGACCCCAAACCTTGCATTTGTACATGTACTGATGACATTGTGGTGAGATAAGTTTCTCTGATAATACTTGGGAAGATAGAGCGAATACCCCTATTCATACATAGGATGTCCAGACCTAAGGGCTTTTTTAAACCTATCCTTTGATTCCTCTATAGTGGTGAGGGTCTCTTCGATTCCACACCAGCCGAAGACCTCAACATCTTTTTCCTCAAGCTTCTTGTATATGGAGAAAAAATGCTCTATTTCTTTTAGCAAATGGGGAGGAACCTCTTTTAATTCTTCTATGTGGTTCCAAAGTGGATCCGCTACAGGAACGCATAATATTTTCTCATCGGGCCCCTTCTCGTCGCTCATAACAAACATTCCCAGAGGTTTGGCTTTTATTATGCATCCGGGAAATGTAGGCTCCCACAGAAGCACGAGAGCATCCAATGCGTCGCCGTCAAGCGCGAGGCTATCCTCCACAAATCCGTAGTCGCAGGGATAGTGAACTGAGGAGAAAAGCATTCTGTCCAACTTTATCCTTCTTCTGATCTTGTCGTATTCGTATTTGTTTCTTGAGCCTTTTGGCACCTCGACCATTACGCTCACTGTATATATATTATCGCCGTAACTATTAACCATTTGTTACTCCTTTTTGTGTTTATAAATCTAAAAACAACCCCTTCACTTCTTTGGAAGTGAGTTTGGACACAGACGTGACTTTATCGCTGAAGTGTGAGAGCGTACCCCATGATTCTTTTTGTGATAGGTCTATTAAAACCGAGTAGACTTTAAACTTTAGTTTATCTTTGGTTTTTTCAAAGGATTTTAGCCAGGCGTCTCCCACATTGGATTCCCCATCTGTTATAAAGACAATATCTCCGCCTGTGAATTTGGAGCTCTCTAAAAGAGAGACCGCTTTATTTAAAGGCTCTTCAAAGTTAGTGCCGCCGCCGGGGAAATATTCGGCAAGCTCCATGATCTCAGACTCATTCATACCCCATCCTGAAAACCCCTCCTTGCCTATGGATTCAAAAATTTTAAGCGGAGCCCCGCCTGAGGAAAAAACAACAACATTAAACTTGCGCCTCTCTCTCTTGGCTATCTCAAGAAGGGTCAGACAAACCCCTTTTGACCAAAGCTCTTTGTTCCCTTCCATAGAAGAGCTTCCATCAAGGCATATCACCATAGGCCCTCTGCCCCGTTCTTCTTTGAGGGAATACTGAAAAAGCGTGCCTTCAATAAAACGCTTTTTAAAATCGTGTTTAAGAAGTTTATGCTTTAGAGACACAAGCTCTGTGGGAATTATCTTGCCTATATCATTCCCAGCAGTGATATCGACTATTTCAGCCCCTCTTTTAGACCACAATTTGCGCCTTGAAGACATCATCTCATCCTTAAGACTTCCTACCAAACGTGAGAGCTGTCTTAGTTTATCGTTCTTATAGAGTCTTGAGGCAAGATCCAGTTTTTCTCCAACCCCTTTGCTTCCACCCGGGTTGCCCATGGAGGAATCCCACGCCATAAGCTCATCCTCCGCCTCTTCTATGTTTTCGTTCGTTTGCTTAAGAGAGGATTTGACCATCTTGTCCATCTCGAAATCCATTTTCTCATGTCTCTCGTCCTGCTCTTGCACTAAGTTTTCAAAACCATCCTCTTCTTCTGAAAGCTCAGACTCTTTATCCTGTTTGGCCTTCTGTTGCGCTTCGTCAAGCTCCTGAGTTTTTTGGGACACCTCGTCCCATGTCTCCATTTCCTCTCGTAGCTCTTGAAGGTGATCTTCCGACTGGCTCACTTCCCACTCTTTTAAAAGAGACCTTTCCCCAGGCCCCTCATCTGATCTGATCCAACTCAGAATTTGATTGCCCATATCTATCGTCGCGAGCGCTGATTTAAAACTTTCAAGCACGGTTTCCTCTCTTAGCTTCTCGTAATGAGGGTCATGCAATACCTTGTCTAGTAATTTCCTTGCCAGAGCTGAGCCCTTTTTTGTATTGTCCTCTGGCAGAAACAAAACGTTATACTTATAGAAGGAAGAGAACAAATCCAGAGTTAGCGCATCAAAATTAGGTAGAAGGTTCGAGCCCCTTTCTATTAGTGAGCGTAGCTCCTGGGATTCTGAGCGCAGCTCTACAAACTGTTCCCTGTCAAATGAGTCGGACTCTATATTTTGCGCGGATTTTATATCCTTCATAAGTGTTTAAAAATTAACACGCTCATAAGAGAGTATCAATGACCTTATATCAATTTTAAGTAGTCGTGTTAGAATTAAAAACCATTTCACACACACAGATGCATCATAGATAAGAGCATGAAACTTAATCAAGTTGAAATTAAAGCGGTAGCGACGGTAGGACTTATAATGGCGATCAGGATGCTGGGGATTTTTTTGATCCTCCCGGTATTTAGCGTTTATGCCGAGAAGTACCCAGGCGCTGACCTGGCTCTGGCGGGGATAGCGTTTGGGATATACGCCCTGGTGCAAAGCGTCTTGCAGATACCATTTGGATGGCTAAGCGATAAAATCGGAAGAAAACCGGTATTAATCATAGGGCTTTCCCTGTTTGCGATTGGAAGCGTAATATGCGGGTTGGCTGAGAATATAAACGAGCTTATTTTAGCTCGTGTAATTCAGGGCGCCGGCGCCGTGAGTTCTGTGGCGATCGCCTCACTGGGAGATGTAACCCGCCCTGGAGTAAGGGCGCAGTCCTTTACAATTGTCGGAATCACAATAGGAGCCACTTTTCTTTTAGCAATAATAATCGGCCCTCTGCTTGCTGCTGAAATAGGGTTTTCGTCACTATTTTATATACTTGCAGCCTTGGGAGTTTTGGCGATACTGGTTACAATAATATTCTTCCCTAAAATAGAGAAAAAGGAATTTCTAGCGGAAGAAGCTTCGGTACTGCACTATTTAAAGCGCCCTGAGATTAGAAAATTATTCTTCTCAGCGGCCATACTTTCGCTTACGGTAAATATGTTTGTGTTCATCTACCCTCTTAGCTGGACCAACCTCGGAGTAAGTGAAGCAAATTTATGGCAAGTCTATCTTATAGCACTCATCCCGACGGCTCTTTTTGCCTACCCATACGTGAAGTATTCAGAGAAAAGAGGGAAATTAAAAATCGCTACAACAAGCGCTTGGGCGCTAATAGCAATAAGTTTTCTTGTCTATCCTGCAAGCTCGATATTACCATTGGTTCTATACCTGGCTGGAATGGCATATTTTATGGGACACACCGTTCTACAATCTGTTTTCCCTGCATTTCTCACACAGAGAGTTGGGCAGGAAAAGCGTGGAATAACCACAGGGGTCTATAACCTATCCAGCTTTTTTGGAGCAGCAATAGGAGGGATGTCTGCCGGTTATCTCTATCAGGTAAACCCTCACATACCGCTTATAATAGCCCTGCTCTTAGTTATAGTGTGGGGACTTTCAGGCCTTCCGAACACTCCAGATACAAGCTCAACTAAATAGTACTACGTTTACATAAATAAATATATTCTGGTTCTTAAGAAGACGCCAAGTAACTGCTTAACTTTAAAACAACCTAAAAATCCGGCGTTTCTTATGAGACGCCAAACTTTTAACTATAATTTTTTCAAATCTCCTCTTGATTAGATGAAAATCAATCCGGGGAGCGCTTCGCATCAAAAAATTTAACAAAAAAACCAAATTCCTCTTTGAATCAGCGAATACAACGCTTATAATAGCTGGTAATAGTTTTAATTGGAGGAGATATGACAAACCAGAGACCCGCACTTAGTAGTTTGAT
>DAOVUC010000228.1 GCA_030632765.1 Candidatus Dadabacteria bacterium | reverse complement strand
TTTAATTTTATTACCCTTGTATTCCAATTCTTTTCCGGCTGATCTTTCAGATGCAAGAAGCTTTATCTCTTTAACAGGGAAATTCCTCTCTTGTAGTATCTCCATCATTTCCTGACCTACAGCTCCGGTTGCGCCTACAATAGCAATGTTATAACCACCTTTTTTCATTTAAATCTCCAAATATTATTATCAGTTTCTAAATTGTATTATCTGTAATATTTCTTTTCTATCTTCCGAACTTTATCAATATTAGTTTTTTCCTCTTCTTCAGGACGTGCGCTTAACCATGCCTCTAGTATTTCTTTTGCCACAATCTGTGAAGTCATTCTGAGGCTCAGTGCCAGCACATTCGCGTCGTTCCATTTCCTAGCGCCTTCTGCGGTCTGTGCATCAGCACAAAGAGCCGCTCTGATCCCGGGGACTTTGTTTGCAGCTATGCTGACCCCTGTTCCCGTCCAGCAAAAAAGTATACCCTGATCACATGAACCTTCTTTAACTCTTTCGGCAACCTTCTCAGCAACATCCACCCACTCAATATCTTCTTCATTCAGCGGCCCGTGGAGTTCAAGTTCAATACCCTTTTCTTTTAACTCCTTAATTACAAAATCAGTTAGATGAGTACGTTCGTCACTTCCAATAGCAATCTTCATTATTATTGCCTCTTTATCTTTACTATCTAATTAGTTTAATTAACTTGAGTAAGTGCTTCAAGCTGATGATAAAGTCGTAGTTGGTTTTCAGCTAAGAAATTTGTTTAATTTTGTTTGTTAAGTTCCTTTCTATATTTAAGAATTTTCACCTTTTCCATAGTCACAAAGCCATCTCCAATTGTTTCATCAAGAAAAGGCAGGATTGTTTTTAAATTATCCTCGGAATCTATTATCTCAATGATGATTGGCAGATCATCTGATAGACGAAGTATTTTTGAGGTGTGTATTTCGTTGTCCGCACCGTATCCCATGATTCCCCGAGTAACAGTTACAGATGCCAAATGCAGTTCTTTTGCCTTTAGTACAATTTGCTCATATAGAGCTTTACTTTTATAACTATCGGTCTCTCCAATGAATATTCTAAGCAGCATACCTTCTTCGGGTGTTCTCATTTTCCTCTCCTATCTTAGAAGGATAAACAAATATTTAGATGCTATATAGCCTATAAATACCAGAGCAATTCCTGCAATATTGCTTACCAATATATTTATAATTGCGTATTTGATCTCTCCTTCCCTAATAAGATTAAAGCTCTCAAGTCCGAATGTCGAAAAGGTTGTAAAGGCTCCCAGAATTCCGATAAATATGAATACTCTCGTATTGGGGGAATAAGCGAAGCTTTCAAATACGTTCCAAAGAAACCCGATTGCAAAACAGCCAAGCAGATTTACAGCCAATGTTCCCCAAGGGAAAAAGCCGTTAAAATACTTATACGTATATCCAGAGATTGAATAGCGTAAAAGTGCTCCTGCAGCACCGCCAATAGCTATGTATATTAATGTAGGCATTTGCTCTCCAATTAATTTACCATCAACTATAAATGGGGAGAAAATGATAACATATTATTAATTACTTGTGTGAATTGTAGAATTTGAGATGTAAATTTAATGTTTTAGTTTGATATATGGTCTTAAGGAGGTGTCTTAACACTATGTCATGGAATCCGGAGCTTTATCACAAGTTTCAAAAGGAACGTTTCGAGCCGTTTAAGGACTTAATGGACTTAATGGTAGTTAGAGAAGGATTAAGTGCTCTCGACTTAGGCTGCGGAACTGGCGAATTGACTGAAATGGTATTAGACATGCTCCCGGAGAGTGAGGCGCTGGGCATAGATAGCTCTAAAGAGATGCTTGAAAAAGCTTCTATGAAAAAGCGCCCCGGACTCAATTTTGAATTGTGCCCCATTGAAAAGGCAAGCGGTGGGTGGGATTTGATCTTTTCAAACGCGGCAATCCAGTGGGTTAGTAATCATGAGCAATTAATCCCTGGGCTCGTATCCCTGCTCAAACCCGGAGGACAGATAGCCGCTCAGCTTCCGGCAAACCATAAGCATCCGACTCAAACAATCATTGCAGAGCTAGCAAGAGAAGAGCCTTATAGCAGTGCGTTGGGCGGCTGGAGCAGAGAGTGGTCGGTGCTTTCAATTAGAGAGTATGCCGAGCTGCTTTATGAAAGCGGCGCTCAGGACATAAATGTATTTGAAAAAATCTATCCCCATGTTTTAGAGGATATAGAGGCTGTGATAGACTGGCTTTCGGGTACAGCCCTGCTGCCTTATTTTGAACGATTGCCACAGGAGTTGCACGAGGCCTTTTTGAACAGTTATCGTGAAAGGCTCCAAGATCTATATCAGAGCGTGCCTGTGTTTTATCCTTATCAGCGTATATTTTTCTCAGCACGCCGGCCAGAATAATTTAACTCTAGACGATTATGTTCATCAACTTGTGCGTATTGTTGTAGAACTCTATTGTTAAATGGGTCCAAAAAAAGTAATATTCAAAAAGGGTTTATATTATTAATTTCATTAAAGGAGTTTTATAGTGTCTGACAATAAGTTCTCAAAAGGTGAGGCTATACGCTTTGGATGGGACAGGACGAGAGGCAATTTAGATTTTTTGATTGTCTATCTAATAATCCTGTTTTTTGTAGAATTCTTTTTTAGTGCGTTTGCAGGACTTTTTGAGGACAGCCTGCCTTTGTTGGCATTCATTTTTAACGTGGGATCATGGATTGTAAGTATAATCTCATCAATTTTTGTTGTTAAAATTGGGCTCAGGCTATATGGTAATGAACAAATAGGATCTTACGGTTTCTTGTCGTTCTCAGGTTCTTTGTTTTTCAAGTATTTGCTTGGTTATATTTTATACGGGTTAGCTATTTTCATTGGATTAATTTTACTAATAGTGCCGGGGGTGTATCTGGCAATTAAATATCAGTTCGTTCCCTATCTAATAGTTGATAAGGGGATGGATCCTATCGAGGCCTTTAAAGAGAGCGGCAAAATGACAGCAGGGTCAAAGTGGAATTTATTCCTATTCTTAATATTACAGGTGATTATCGTTATTCTCGGGTTCTTGGCTTTCATCGTTGGTATTTTTGTAGCGCTGCCAATTGTAATGGTGGCGGAAGCCTATGTTTATAAAAAATTATCTTCAAATGCTGTTGTTAATTCCGAAATAGCGTCTTCTGATAACCTGTTTCAGCCCCCAGCGCCTACTAGCTGATTAATGTTTATTAAGGGTACAAAATAATGAGCGAGTACTTCAGGCTTAAAATTGATGATCGCACCGAGCTTGAGCTTCTTAATCAGAGCCATGCTGAAGAGCTGTTTGAATTAATCGATATTAATAGAGAATACCTTAGAGAATGGCTGCCCTGGCTTGATAATAATAGATATCTTCAGAATACGATAGACTTCATCAAAATTACTCAGATGCAATATGAAAGCAATGAGACTGTGCAGTTTGTACTTGTACATCTGGGAGAGATTTGCGGAATGGTAGGGTTTCATAAAATTTATTGGTTAAACCGTTCTACGAGTATTGGTTATTGGCTTGGAGAAAGTTATCAGGGCAAGGGGTTGATTACTAAAGCATGCTCTAAAGTCCTGGATTATTCATTTGGCACAATGGGTCTTAACAGGATTGAGATAAGATGCGCTACCGAAAATTTAAAAAGCCGGGCTATCCCCGAGAGGTTGGGATTT
>DAOVUC010000094.1 GCA_030632765.1 Candidatus Dadabacteria bacterium | reverse complement strand
TTCTTTGATTGTTTTTGCCATACTTATTGCCATTTCCCCATTCTAGGGGAAAACCGCCATAAGTCCTTGCACATTACCCCGGGGGCTTGACACAAAGTCAGATGTCCGAGTGATGCATGTGGTCTGGTAAATCATGTAGACTATAATCATTCCTACATATTTCCCGTTAAATGGGACGATTTCAGAAGTAATGTTGAAGCATACATTAATCTCATCACTGGAATACACGAAAATATTGATGACTATGAAATCACCAAGGAATTTCCTACATAATGAACATTATCTTCATTACGAGAGACATAATCATCCGAAGCACAACAATCCCTTTCAAGCTTTTATTGAAGGCTTTTCCGATAGTTAGTTGGAGTATGAATATGTGCGGTGTGAGGAGGGACGTGGGAGGAGGAATTAAATTTTTAGATTGAGTAAGTACGCTTTAGTGGCTTACAACTCTCTTTAATCTTTTAGCTTGTTTTGTCCACTTTTTAACTTGATTCAATGCTGGAAGTTGTCTTACAAGCTTTTTCTTACGCTTTGAATTTACCTCCGCCATCTTGGCATGAAGGTTCTCCGGAACCCTCTTTCCGAGCTCAACTACGGTATCCACACCGCTAGCCTCTAACAAATCAGCATACTGCGTTCCTACTCCTTTAATTCTAAAGAGGTCTGCACGGTTTACCCACTCTAATATGAGCTTAACCGAGATTCCCGATTCCTTAGCAATCTGGTTGCGGCCTTTTCTTGTAGCGCCGTTTTTAAGAAGTGCATCGGCCGTAGAGATTTCAGCCTTCTGCAGCAGCTTCTGGGACTTCTTTCCTATACTTCCAACTTTTGTCAGACTAGCCATAGTTAACGCCTCCTTAGTAATGTCTTTATAACCAGACTAGTACAATTCGAGTTTAATGTAAATAAGGAATTTCATTTTACTGAATAGCAAATATTTCTAGAATTAATTTTTGGCAGTTCGGTTTCGAATAAAAAAGAGAGAAATCATTCCTCCGGCTATAGCGATGGCCGACACAAAGAGCATCGCGTCATGTAAACCCATGAGATAAGAATTGTGTGCGATCGAGATGATATTTAATTGTTGGTGAATTACTAACTTTTTCTAGGATTTTGGAGTTCTTCCATGCCCCATATGCATTTTGCGTTTGGTAACAGCTCTGTAAGCAATCTCTATTAAAAGTGAGGATAGGATCATTCCGGCTAATATCCATAATTGGCTTCGCGTTGAGAGTACTCTCCAGGTCTGCCAGCAGAGCGCTGCAAGCGCAATAAGGCAGGAGAAGGCGGCTAAGAGGGATATCCATGCTTTACTTTTTGTTTCCTTTGCGAGCTTGAAGTTTGCAATATTTACAGCCATGAAGATGATCAGAAAACCGGCGCTGCCCATAGTGGCAATCGAGTGAAGAGGTATGAAGTTTGCTATAATCAGAGTAAGAACGGCAAAGATAATCATTCCCTCAAGCGGCTGATTGCGTATGGTACGCTCAAGCTCCCGGGGTAATTCTCCGTACTTGGCAATTATATAAGTCAGCCTTCCGGAGCCGTAAAACGTAGCGTTAATGGCGGAAGTCGTAGCAAGCAAAGCTGCAATAACTATCATAATAAAACCCGCCCTGCCCATAAACGTACTCGCGGCCGCTGATAGCGCATAGTCGCTTGCCTTAGCTATCGCTCCGAAGTCCATGTGTCCTACCACAACGATTGAAATCAGAATGTAAAGCGCTATTACTACGATAACTCCCCCGATGTAGGCGATAGGGAGGGCTCTTCTTGGATTAATTACGTCTTTCCCCGCGTTAGCGATAAGCTCAAAGCCTTCATAGTTTAAGAATATGATCATGGCGCCCGAAACAATTGCTATAGTGGAAACATAACTGTCCGGAGATAGCCTCGACCATTCTAAAGGAGTAAACAGTCCGATAACTACAAAGATAGCCAATAAAACCATTTTTAATCCATTAAAGAGATTCTCCGACCTGATTACTAATTGAGCTCCCAAGAAATTCACTATAGACAGAAACACGATGACGCCGGTTATTAAAGCATGCTTCCAAAAAACATAATCTGATTCGGGAAATAAACTAGCTCCATAGCTTCCAAACGCGTAAGCATAGATAGCGAGGAGAACTATATAGCTCAGACAAAGGAGAATGTTTGCGGAGCCTGTGATGACGCCGGCCCCGTAACCCCTGTTGAGAAATTCCACAGTGCCGCCTTCACTTGGATACCTGAGCGTAAGTTTGAGATATGAATAGCTGGTCAGAAGCGCTACTATTCCCGCGACCACAAAGGCAATGGGAGCTGCGCCCCGGGTTAGCTCCACAGTGAGACCGGTTACGGCGAAGATACCTCCTCCGACCATACCCCCTATTCCGATGGATAGGGCGGAGAATGTCCCGATTTTAGCTCCATTAGTGCCGGTTTTAGATTGAGTTTGATTCATCTATTTAGACTCCAAGCATACTCTATCTTAAACAATTGAGTAAAAAAGTGCATAATTATCTCTGTCCATCAAATAGAATGAGGAGGAGTGCTCATGGCTCAGGACCAAAATATGAATAACTGGAGAGATAAAATCCACGAAATAATTTTCGAGGCCGATACCCCGCTCGGAAAGCTCTTCGATGAAATATTAATAATCTGTATTCTAGCGAGTGTTCTCGTAGTGATGCTCGATAGCGTAACCTGGATTAGAAAAGATCATGAAGGATTGCTTTACGCGTTAGAATGGTTTTTTACGATTATATTCAGCATAGAGTACGTGCTAAGATTAATCAGCGTAAGACGCCCGGTTAAGTATGCAACCAGTTTTTTCGGAATTGTTGACCTCCTTACTGTGATTCCGACCTATCTGGATCTCTTACTCCCGGGAACAAGATTCCTTCTCGTAATTAGAATACTAAGGGTGCTTAGAATATTTCGAATACTCAAGCTTGCAAAGTATGTGGGAGAGGCAAATTTACTTATAAGCGCTATTAAAGCGAGCATGCGGAAGATCACTATATTTCTCTTCTTTGTGGTAACCATAGTCGTTGTTTTAGGTTCGATGATGTATATCGTAGAGGGTGCGGAGAACGGGTTTACAAGTATTCCAAAGAGTATTTACTGGGCAATTGTTACTTTGACCACTGTAGGTTACGGGGATGTAGCGCCCCATACGAGCTTGGGGCAGGCGATGGCGGTTGTGGTAATGATTCTGGGATACAGCATTATTGCCGTGCCTACAGGTATTGTAACAGTAGAAATGGCTCAGGCTTTTAAAGCGCACGTATCAACCCGGGCTTGCCATGACTGCAGTGCCGAAGGGCATGACGAGAATGCCAAACACTGTAAGTTTTGCGGCACGGAATTGTAGATATTTTCAGTTTAGTGAATTCTTTTTTTACTCTTATCTGAATCTCAGAAAGCTTGAAAACATCTCAAAGTAATATATATGTAATGATAGAGATTTATGCTTTAATTCGGGCCTTAAAATTTGATATAATAGATATCTGAATATAAACTAATTTAGCGTTTATAATGGGCTTTAAAGTTATCGAAACAAAGATTAGAAGGGAGAAGTTATGGAAGTACGGGTGAAAGAAAAATCGATGCAGGAAATCATAGCTGGTTTGCCTGATGAGGTCCGTGAGGAGCTTGATCTTTTTGAGCGCCAGGTAAAGGACTATCTGGCAGGTATGACGGGTGAGATTAAGTTTCAAAAAATCCGCCTTCAGCTGGGTGTATACGCCCAGCGCCAAGAAGGTGTTCAAATGCAGCGTATAAAGATCCCGTTTGGAGGTCTTAACTCAGTCCAGCTAAGACGCTTGGCCGATGTATCAGACAAATACGCTAGCGGTTTTATGCATCTTACTACCCGTCAAGACGTTCAGCTTTACTATATACAATTAGACACCGAACCCAACATGATGCGTGAGCTTGCGGATGTTGGTATCACCACACGAGAAGCTTGCGGAAATACTGTGAGAAACGTAACCGCCTGTCACCAGGCTGGTACATCTCCTTCTGACAATTTTGATGTTACTCCATATGCGGGGGCGTTTAAGAATTTCATGCTTAGAAACCCTATATGCCAAAATATGGGAAGAAAGTTTAAAGTATGTTTTGAGGGCTGTCATGATAAAGACCATGCCGGCATCATGATCCATGACTTGGGCTTCCGCGCCAGGGTCAAAGAAATAGACGGCGAATTGAAAAGAGGATTTCAGGTCTACGTTGGAGGAGGCTTAGGCGCATCTCCTTCTCTAGGGCATCTCTGGACCGAGTTTCTGCCTGTTGAAGAGATGATACCTTTCTCAGCTTCTGTTATTCGTATTTTTGACCGTTTCGGAGAACGTAAAGTACGTATGAAAGCACGTATGAAATTCTTGATCAGGAAGCTTGGAATAGATGAGTTCCGTGAAAAAGTTGAAGAAGAAAGAGCGAAACTAAATGTTGACCCAAGGTGGAATGATTTTCTAAACGAAATAGACGAGACTCCGCCAGAGACGAATCTTAATATTCCTTCAGCACCTGAGGGAGTCGAATCTGATACCTCTTATCAGGCATGGAAAGATTCATGCGTTTTACCTCATGGACATGAGGGGCATAACATGGTTAATATCAAGGTTCATAACGGTGATATCACTTCAGATACTGCAAGAGCTCTAGCCGATATAACAGAGATATTTTCAGCCAGTGATATAAGGATCAGCATTTCTCAGAATTTGATTCTACGCTGGGTTCCAGCTGACGCGTTGCCCGCACTTTACTGTGCTCTTAAAGATATTGACTTGGTAAATCTTGGCCCTGAAACATTTTCTGATATTACCGCATGCCCGGGGGCTGATACTTGCCGTTTGGGTATTACCTCCGCAAAGGGTTTAGCTGACACCCTTACTGAGGGTATGAAGAATGGTCTCGGCGAATATAGTGGACTATCCAAAGGTCTAAGTATTAAGATATCAGGATGCCCGAACGCTTGCGCACAGCACGTATCCGCAAATATTGGTTTTCAGGGCGCTTCACTAGCCAAAGAAGGTAGGAACGTGCCGGCTGAACAAGTATTTGTTGGCGGTGGACTCTATGGTGACGATACAAAGCTTGCAACATCAATTATCAAAGTGGCGACAAGAAACGCCCCTAAGGTTGTGAAAAAGCTTCTAGAGCTTTACAGGGATGAGAAAAGCGGTGATGAGCACTTTGATTTAGTGATGGAGCGACTCGGTAGAGACAGAATAAAAGAAGAAATAAAAGAATTTGCTCAAATTCCCAGTTTTGAAGAAGATCCTTCATTCTACCAGGACTGGGGACATGAAGAAGAGAAGTTCGAGCTTCAAAAGGGAATCAAAGGCGAGTGCGCCGGTGCTACTATTGAAGAGAAGATTCCTACATTCTCTGACGCAGAGAAGCGTATACAGCAGGCGGAGGCATTACTCAAACACGGCGAATATAATACTTCAATTATGGAAGCTTATCATTCCTGTGCCGCAAGCGCCCATGTGCCTCTATATACGAAACTGGTTGACCCTTTTACCTCCGGGCAGACAATGTGGGAGTTTGAGAACCTGCTCGTAAGAACAGGTGATGCGGATGAGAGATGGGTTGATATATCAGAGGTGCTTAAGGATATGGTTGATCAACAAGCGTCTGAAGATCTCGCCGTCGAAATGCTAGAAATTGCCAAAGATCTCTATGCTGAGTGCGAAAGAATACAGGCGAATTTAGCATAAATATCAGCCCTTAATATCACGATGGTTTCTCTAAACCTTGTTTATAAGATATAAATAGAAGCGTAGAGAGGATTCTTGTATTTTCTATTGTGCTAGCCACTTTATTCCATCTTTATTGCTAATTGATAATAAAGCCTTGAATTTTTAGGACTCCATCAATATATTGTCTATATAAATAAGGAAGGGAGATAAAAATGAAAAAAGTCATAATAACTATGTCGGTTGTTTTAGGTTTAGTTCTTGGGGGATTCTCTCCAGTATCATCATTTGTATATTTCGAGCATGAAAATGTCGATTGCTCAATGAATCAATTTGATAACCATCAATCAGTAAATAATTGCAAAAACTTAGAGGCTTAATTTGCCTGGTATTGAATCATGTATATCCCGGGAACTAAGTTTAAAGTAATATTGAAAATCCAAATTGGTGATCAGATCTTTGAACCTGGACTTGTGGGAGAGATTGTTAAACCCATAACTAAGATGGTCGGAAAAGCGTATAGTGTAAAGTTTCAAGATGGAAGAGTTGCTGAAATTCATGTGGTAATAATAAATAACCAGACTGAGGCACTTAAGGACTAATTGTAGCAATTGAAAATCCTGTTACAGAAAGAAAATATGAATAGGTTATGAATAAGCTGTTAGAACAATTTGAGACTTGGTTTAACACTGAATTAGGATTACAGCAAGTCGCTCCAATCATAATGGATCTAGTAATTTTAGCGGTTTTATTAGTACTTGCTATTATTGCTAATTATCTTGCGAAGAGGTTTATTCTAAAACTGGTTGAACATTTTGCTTCCAGAAGCCGCACTGACTGGGATGATGTGCTGGTTAAAAGAAAATTCTTTAGGCGGCTTTCCCATTTTGCTCCCGCTTTAGTCATTTACTTGATGTCATCAGTTTTTTTTGAAAACGACACCGCAATCTTAGTCACCAGACGAATAGCTGAGATTTATATGCTCTTTGTGGCAGTCCT
>DAOVUC010000206.1 GCA_030632765.1 Candidatus Dadabacteria bacterium | reverse complement strand
GATTTTGCCTGTGATAGATAAAGCGATAAAAGAGGCCGGGATTGAAAAAGTGGATATAAACGCAGTAGCTGTTACCAAGGGTCCGGGGCTAATCGGCGCTTTAATGGTAGGGCTTTCAACTGCAAAAGCAATCGCTTTTGGGCTTGGTGTCCCACTTATTGGCGTTAACCATCTTGAGGCCCATATATCGGCTATCCATCTGGAAAACGAGGTCTCGTTCCCGTTTGTAGGACTGGTGGTTTCCGGAGGGCATACAAGCTTGTACCTCGTAAAAAGCTATACGGAGTTTGAGCCTATTGGAAAAACAAGGGATGACGCAGCCGGTGAGGCTTTTGATAAAGCCGCTAAAATTTTGGGTTTGCCCTATCCGGGCGGAGTTGAAATAGATAGGCTGGCAAAAGAAGGGAAGCGGGAAGCAATCTCTTTCCCTAGACCGTTTATGACCTCCTCTACTCTTGATTTCAGCTTTAGCGGTGTAAAAACCTCAATGGTTTATTATCTGCGGAAGCATCCTAACCCCGATGATAACGCGCTTAGAGATATATGCGCTAGTTACCAGGAGGCCATTGTAGAGACTCTAGTAGATAAAACCTTGATCGCCACAAAACAAAATGGAGTTAACCGTGTGGTTATAGCAGGGGGAGTTGCATGTAATTCAAGGCTAAGGGAACTATCCAAAGAAAAATTCCTAAAAGAGGGAATCTCTCTATACATACCGTCCCCAATCTACTGTACTGATAACGCTGCTATGATTGGATCTCTTGGAGGTTTTATGTTTAAAAACAAAGAGACGTCAGAGCTGAACATTACTCCTTTTTCCACATCCAGACCTAAATACAAAAGGGGACGCGGTGGGGAGGCTAAAAGTGCCTAAGCAATAACCTCTCAACTTTCATAATCCACGACGGCTCTATCAGTCCTGATTTCACCAACAAAATCTACAATCTTTAGGTGCTCCGGATGATTCTGGTAAGCTTGAAGTCCTTCTTCATTATCGAACTCGGAGTATAGAACAACATCAAATGCCGCAGGCGAAGGATTGTAGTTAATACCCACCTCAATAGCTTTTAAGGATTCTATTTTATCCTTTAACGATTCGAGCGATTCCTTTAGTCTCCTTGCATTTTCTTCTTTAGTGCCGCCTGCCGCTTCGTCCTTTAATCTCCACATCACTATGTGCTTAATCATTGTTATCTCCCTATATTTATATCCATTTAATAAAAACATGCTTTTTTTCAAATGTATAATTCTTTGATTTTTTACGAGGAGCAAATAAACTTAATATTATCTTATACAAAAAATCTATACAATCTGTTAAAAAATTTGCGTAAAATCTATAAATTCTAAGAACACCTAATGAGTGAAGCAGGAGAATCCATAAATTGGCATTAATCGACAGTGAAGAAGCAAAAAAGGGCAGAAAGACTTATGACTGGAAAATCATAAAGTGGCTATTTGGTTTTACCGGCCCGTACAGAACATTTATGGCACTTGCGCTCATATTTATGCTCGTAACCGCAGTGCTTGAGCTAACTATCCCCTATATCGCGAAATTGGCTGTGGACAAGTACATCTATCCTTCGTGGAGAATAGCCACACTGCCGGATAACGAATCAGACAAGAAGTTAGTCTCAGGTATAAAAGGGAAATACCCCTCTTTGGTAGTAGTGCTTGGAGACGGGTCTTTTTTGATTGATATGTCTGAGATCGACAATACTGACAGGCATAATCTTGAGAAACTGGACCTGGTTTCAAAACAAAGATATCTGGCTATTAATCAAAACGAGTTAAGCGGTGAGAACTATAAAAAGGTAAACACTATAGTCGCCGCTAACCGGAGCATTTTTAAAAAGGCGGGTGGATTCGATTACATAAGCTACTCATCCCTGGGCGAGTTAAGCCGGAGTGAGCTTTTAGTCTTAAGGAGCGGGGAGATAAAGCAGGTCGTTAAGCTTGCGGGTCTATTATTCCTTTGTTTATTTGGAGTATTTATATTCAGCTCACTCTTTACTTACCTCCTCAACTACTCGGGTCACAGAATAATGCATACAATGAGGGTGAATGTCTTCTCTCATATAATGAACCTTCCTCAAACTTTCTTTGACAAGAACCCCGTTGGAAGACTCACTACCAGGGTTACAAATGACGTGAACGCGATAAATGAGATGTACACATCGGTCATGGTGCAGTTCTTTAAAGACATACTTGTGGTTATCGGCGTTTTCGTGGTCATGTTTTATATGAATAAGCAACTTACCGTTTTTGTCTTTCTATTAACCTTGCTAATGTTGATTTTTGCAAGTCTCTTCAGGATGAAGCTAAGGACGGTATATAGAGACGTTAGAATATCTATTGCAAAATTAAATGCTTTTGTTCAAGAGAGCGTCAGGGGTATTATCTTGATCAAGCTATACAACAAAGAGATAGAGAACTATGAGAAATTTAAGGGTATAAACAGTGAGAACTATAAAGCTAATATGGACCAGCTCTGGGTATACGCAACATTTAGGCCTTTTATTGAATTTACTAGCGTATTCACAGTTGCTTTTGTTCTCTGGTACGGTGGGTTAAAGGTAATAAGCCTGGATTTAACCCTGGGCGCTCTGATCGCTTATCTATACTACGTGCGAATGCTGTTCAGACCGATAATGGAGCTTGCTGAGAAATACAATATATTTCAATCGGCCTCCGCGGCAACTGAAAATCTGTATGAGCTCGCCAATACAGCTCCTGAGGAAAGTTTGGGAATAAACAACGGGGAAATTAAAGGGAAGCTTGAATTTAAGAATGTGTGGTTCTCCTATGACGATAAAGAATGGGTACTAAAAGATGTTTCATTTAAATTAGATCAGGGAGAAACAGTAGCGCTGGTCGGACTGACGGGATCGGGGAAAACTACTATAGTAAATTTAATTCTAAGATTTTATGAAACTCAGAAAGGCGAGATTTTATTAGACGGGGTCAATATAAAAAACTACAGTCCCGACTTTTTAAGAGACAATATATCGGCAGTATTCCAGGACTTATTTTTATTCGAAAAAAATGTTTCAGAAGGCGGTGAGACTAGCATAAATCACATGCCCTCAATAAAGAATATTGTTCAGCTTTCCAATAGCAATAGAAACTCTATTTCCTCGGGAGAAAAACAGCTAGTATCTATTAGTCAGGCATTTTCAAAAAAAGCTAAATTTATGATTCTTGATGAAGCGACTTCAAACATAGACGCCAATATTGAAAAACGGGTCCAGGAGACAATTAAAAATACCGGCCGTGATACTACAACTTTAATTATCGCCCACAGACTCTCAAACGTGAGGGAAGCTGACAGAATACTGGTCATCCACAAAGGCGAAATATCTGAATCGGGAACTCACTTCACACTATTAGCAAAGAAGGGAATTTACTTCAATCTCTATAATCTACAAAACGAGATCCTCCGTTTTTCCACTTTGCCTAGTTGATATGGCTATAATAAGATATGGAATTTTTACCCCTACAAGATCAAGTTGAGAAACTGGTTGAACATTTAAAGAAACGTGAGAAATTTGCCGAATCCGAATTAAATATTGCAGCTTCTCCATACCGTATCTCCCCCCTGGGGGCTCACATAGACCATCAGGGTGGGCCAGTATTAGGAATGACGGTCAATGCTAGAACTCTATTAGCTTTTGTTCCCAACCATGAAAGAAAAATTCGTTTATACAGTATGAACTTTCCCGGAGTCGTAGAGTTTGGTTTAGACTACATTCAAACTCCTACAAGAGATGACTGGGGCAGATACGCTATGGGTGCAGATAAAGTTATTCAAGAACACATGCCTATTGAAGTGGGATTTACAGGAGCGATAACAGGGTCATTGCCTGCAAGCGGCTTAAGCTCTTCAGCTTCGGTGGGACTCGCATACCTAAAAGCGCTTGCATATGTAAATAACTGTAATCTT
>DAOVUC010000067.1 GCA_030632765.1 Candidatus Dadabacteria bacterium | reverse complement strand
GGAGTACCATTTACCAATCAAAGTTGTAATTCAACCCGAAGGAGCAGATTTGAATCCGGACACTATGGAAGGGGCATTTGAGGAGCCTGGGGTGATGGTCAATTCAAAGGATTTCACAGATATTCCATCACAAACAGCAAAAGAAAAGATAATTGAATATATAGAAGAGAAGGGTATCGGTGAGAGGCAGATTAATTACAGGCTCAGAGACTGGGGAATATCCAGGCAGAGATATTGGGGAACGCCAATTCCAATAATATATTGCGACAGATGCGGAGCGGTTGCAGTCCCTGATGAAGATCTCCCGGTGGAGCTTCCATTAGACATAGAATTTGCCGGAAAAGGAGGCTCTCCCCTTTCAAAGATAGATAGCTTTGTGAATACGGATTGCCCAAAATGCGGCGCTCAGGCAAAGCGTGAAACAGATACTATGGACACGTTTGTAGAATCCTCCTGGTATTTCCTCAGATATGCCTCACCTAAATATAATGAAGATATCTTTGACAAAAATGAAGTCTCTTACTGGCTACCAGTTGATCAGTACATAGGCGGTATAGAGCACGCTATACTCCACCTCTTATACGCGAGATTTTTTACAAAGGCCCTTAGAGATCTTGGAATGTGTGATCTGGACGAGCCATTTGCTAACCTTCTAACTCAGGGAATGGTGATTAAGGATGGCGCTAAAATGTCAAAGTCTGTCGGAAACATCGTTGACCCTGACGATATGATCGCTAAGTACGGCGCCGATACTGTTAGGCTCTTCATATTATTTGCCGCCCCGGTCCAAAGGGATCTGGATTGGAGTGACGAGGGGATCGAAGGGTCTTTTAGATTTTTAAACCGTGTCTGGAGGCTTGTATTCGAAGTATTTGACAATATCGAAGGGGTTAAAGGAGTAGATGTTGAGCCGGAGAAAATTTCAAAGCCTGCTAAAGAGCTCCTTACAAAAACACATAAAACGATAAAAAAAGTAACAGGTGATCTGGACAGGTTCCAGTTCAACACAGCGATTGCGGCGATTATGGAATTACTAAACGATACATCCAGATTTAAGCCGGAGGGTAAAGATGACCTGCCGGTACTAAGAGAAGCTGTTGAGACAATGATAAGACTACTTTATCCCATGGCCCCTCATGTTTCAGAGGAGCTATGGCAGGAGCTTGGATACGAGGATACTCTTGTTGATCTGGAGTGGATTACCTGGAACAAGAAGCTGGTCGAGAGTGCGGCAATTAACATTGTGGTTCAGATAAACGGCAAAGTTAGGAGCCAGTTTACAATGGATCCTGACTCTGATCAGGACCAGATGAAAGAAGCCGCTTTTGCTGATGAGAAAATTCAAAGCTATATAGCGGGTAAAGAGCCAAAGAAAGTAATAGTTGTTCCAAAGAAGTTAGTCAATATTGTTATCTAGAATCAGCAGTTTTTTATTGCCACGGGTAGTTTTGATATTTATAGCACGTGTGGTATCTTGAATCGCTTCAATTTTAAAATAGTGATAAACGGAGGTGCCGTATCCAATGGCAGATAAAGTTAATAACGAAATCACGATGGATGATTTTCTCAATAAGAAAGTAAAAGCAATTGAAGTTGACGCGCCTAAAACAGTGTCGCAACTTCTTTCTGAAATGGCAGAGACAGGTTTTCAAGGCAAGAGCCTGGCGCGTGTAGTTGACGTGTTAGAGCAAATGATAAATGATGATGACGTTACAATTCTCCTTGGTTACACAGGCTCCCTTTCAACAACAGGACAATGGAAAATAATAAATTGGCTAATTGAAAACCGCTATATCGACATACTTGTACCTACGGGCGCAAATATTTCTGAAGACATAATAGACGCTATGGGATTTGACTACTGGCAGGGCTCTCACCTGGCGGATAATGAAATATTATTCAGAGAAGGTCTTAACCGCTATTATGACGTCTACGGGAAAGAGACGGACTATCTAGTAATGACAGAGCTTTTAGCTGAGTTTATCCTGACGCTTGATGAGTCGCACAACTACTCTTCAAGAGAGCTGCTCTACCTCTGTGGGCAGTGGCTCGGTGAGAAAAATATTCATAGCATCGTGGCAAAAGCGGCCGAGCATGGAGTTCCAGTATTTTGTCCCGCAATTGCGGACAGTCCTTATGGTGACGCCGCTCTTATTGCTAAGAGTAAGGGGTTCAGTCTAACAATAGATGCGATTAAGGATTATGTAGAATTTATGACTTTGGGTGAAACAGTAAAAGATACTGCCGTTATATATATCGGCGGCGGAGTACCTAAGGATTTTATCCAGCTCTTTGCTGTTACAGGAGATTTGCTTTATGCGGACAGGCACGTTCCTAATAGACACTCCGGGTTAAACAGGAAAGGAACTGGTGAGGCTGAAACTTATTATCCTCACAAATACGCAATTCAAATAACAACCGACTCACCTCAGTGGGGTGGGCTCTCCGGATGCACATTCGAAGAAGCAGTCTCATGGGGTAAAGAAGATCCTAAGGGCAGTTTGGTACAGTGTTACTGTGACGCTACTATTGCACTGCCTCTGGTTTCTCACGCTCTTGCCGAAAGAGTAAGTACTAAAAGAAAGGGGAAGGATTTCTCCGGAATTCTATAATAATTAACTTGATAAAGCAGCTAACTCTCGTGCCGCTGTTTCTGGATCATCAGAGCCGAACACACTCGTAATCACCGCTATGCCGTCAACTCCGGTCTCTAATATTGGAGGGGCGTTTTCTTTCGTAATACCACCAATTGCAAAGATCGGGATTCCAGTAATAACTTTTACCGCTTCTTTAAGAACCTCGATAGATGTGGGTTCTCTCTGAGGTTTTGTAGGTGTGTAGTATAGGGTCCCGAAGGCAACATAATCGGCGCCGCTTTGCAGTGCATGCAACCCCCTTTCAATTTGGTTATAGCAGGAGACTCCAATTATTGCTTGCTGGCCTAGTATAGCTCTCGCATTTTTTATAGACGTATCGTCCCCGCCCAGATGAACACCATCAGCTCCTATCTCTTTTGCTAGTTCCGCTGAGTCATTGATAATGAGCGGGACTTTGTATCTCTTTGTTAGTTTAAGGAGCTCAAGACCCAAGTGTAATATTTCGTCATGTGAGGTGTCTTTTTCTCTTAATTGGACAATTCGTGCTCCGCCCTTTATAGACTTTTCTACAGTTTCTACGAATTTATCGCGCTTAATTAGTTTTTTGTCGGTTATTACGTATAGACCGGTCAATTTTTTTTTCATATTTAGAAACTTTGTACAATGAGCTAGTTTAACTAACCAGCAATCTTGGAAAATATGGCGTCTCTTACAGCGTCATAATCGGCTGGCAGTTCTAGAGGGGCGTTAGCGTATTTTGAAAATACTCCCTCGAGTTCTTTTTTATGATAGCCAATCTTAAATTCAACGAATTTAAGCCCGTGCGCTGTTGAAATTACAACAATCCTGTCAGTTGGTTTGAAAACCTTCTTCGCTTGTAATTTTAAGAAAACGGCAAGAGCAACACCGGTGTGTGGACAGTTAAACGTTCCTGTTTTATCTACTTGTGCTGAGGCATTGGCCAGCTCTTCCTCACTCGCCTGCTCCACAATACCATCAAACTCTCTTATAGTTCTAATAGCTTTATTAACACTAACCGGGTTTCCAATTTGAATTGCGTTAGCGAGTGTTTTCTTAGCTTTTACAGGATGAAACTCCTTGAAATTTTTGAGATAGCTCAAATAAAGTGGATTCGCGTGCTCGGCCTGAGCGCATACCAATCTCGGCAGCTTATTAATCAATCCAAGCTCCTTCATCATTAAGAATCCTTTTCCAAGAGCCGATATATTTCCTAAATTACCCCCCGGGATAATAATCCAGTCAGGCACTTCCCAATCAAATTGTTGACAGAGCTCTACGCTAATTGTTTTTTGCCCTTCAATCCTGAGCGAGTTTATGGAATTTGCTAGATAGATATTATTTTCGCTGCAAATCTTTTGCACCATATCCATACAACCGTCAAAGTCAGTATCTAGTGATAAGACCAGAGCACCGTTTGAGATCGGCTGCACAAGTTGGGCTACGGAAACTTTATCTTTTGGGAGAAAGACAATTGCGGGTATAGCCGCGGAAGCGCAATAAGCCGCCAGAGCAGCTGAAGTATCACCGGTTGACGCGCAGGCCACTGCCGGTACCTCCTTGCCATCAGCTATCATCTGTTGCACCACAGATACAAGAACCGTCATACCAAGGTCTTTGAACGATCCCGTGTGGCTGTTCCCGCACATTTTTAACCAAATGTCTTCCATGCCAATTTGTTTTCCAAACCTCTCAGCCCAGAAAAGATTAGTGGCTCCTTCGTACATTGAGACAATATTTTCGTCCTCAACATAGGGACAGACCCATTCTTTTTTGCCCCATACAGAACTCCCGTAAGGCCAGGACTGTCTACGGTATCGGTTATCAAATATATCTTTCCATTCTTGAGCGGAAGTTTCCTTCAGCTTATTGAGATCATGAGTAACTTCTAAGAGATTGTCGCATTTCTTACATCTGTAGATTATTTCGTCTAAAGGATATGTTTCGCCACACTCTTCATTGATACAACTAAACCAGGCTTTATATTCGCTCATACCTTAACAAAATACATCTTCGTATTTTGACTGTCAAACATTTAAGCAATTAGATTGACTTTTAAGGGGAAATTACACAATTTGAAACTGATTATGGCACTTGGTTCTGTTTGTATCAAAGTCACGATGTAGTGTATAATTATTAAAGATATTCTTAATGATTGCATTCTAAGTTACGGAAATCTGTCAAAATTAAGTAACCCAACCTGACTATTGTTGACAGAAATTAAGCGTTTTGGTAATCTGAGCTTATTGAATGGATAAAAAGAGAGTACAGCTTATAATTCATGGAAAGGTTCAAGGAGTATTTTTTAGAGCTTCAACTAAAGACAAGGCGAATGAACTCAGACTAACCGGATTTGTTAGGAACAGAGGGGATGGAACTGTAGAAGTGATTGCAGAAGGGGGGCGTGATCAGCTTCAAAAACTAGTGGATTGGTGCCGTAAAGGGCCTCAACTTTCCCATGTAAATGATGTTCAGTTAGATTGGCAGCCTTATATAGCACAGTTTGAAAAATTCATGATTAACTAATATAAGGGAGTTTATTCATACTATGATTCTAAAATGTATACCGGGCGGTATTTTTCTAACGAATTGTTATATTATCGGGGACGAAGAGACAAATGAGGGAATATTAATCGATCCGGGCGAGCAGATGGATGAGATATTAGCTGAGGTTAAGAATTCAGGATTAAAAATTACCAAGATAGTTAATACTCATACTCATATAGATCATGTGGCGGGAGTTCAGCAAGCAAAAGAAGAACTTGGGGTGAAATTTTATCTTCATCCTAAGGATGAACCTGTATTGCAAGTATTACCTGAAGCGGCAGCTAGATTTCCGCAGTTCGGCAATGTCAGGGTTCCTGAGATAGATGTTTATATCGAGGAAGGGGATGAGATTGAAATAGGCAGTCTTAGAGCAAAAGTTTTACATACTCCGGGCCATACATGGGGCAGTGTCTGCTTTGTAATAGATGATCATATAATTACAGGAGATACTCTCTTTGCAGGAAGTGTGGGCAGGGTCGATCTTACAGGCGGGACTTCAATGAGAGAGCTTGTAGGGTCTATAAAGTCAAAACTGATGACTTTTCCTGATTCATATAACGTTTATCCCGGCCACGGGCCCTTTACGACCATAGGTATAGAGAGGAGATCAAATCCTTTCATTACAGGTGATTTAGCTATTTAATAATATGGAAAGAACAATTATCAGAATAGTTTTGGTTGTTTTAGTTGTATCACTTCTCGTATACCTTTTTGCCAGAGAAATAACGTATGTATACGCTCTACACCAAGAGAACGAGAAAGTAAAAGTGGAATCCCTAAAACTAGAGAATTCAAATAACGAACTAATGAAGAAAATTGAATTGATTGATACCGACGATGCTTATAAAGAAAAAATCATAAGACAAGAATTAGGGATGATTAAAAAAGGTGAAAAAGTCTATAGATTTCAAGAGTAAAATTAAGCTCTCAAACTATGTCTTGGGCAAAGTATTTATAGTTGTACTTTCAACCTTGATATTAGCCCTTATATATAAGAATAGTTTTAGGAGTATCAATTTTTATTCTATTTTGGCAGTATTTCTTCTATTTTCCACCCTTATATACAAGTCCGTAAATTACATAGCCGGCGCTTCACGAAAATTATCAAGAATAGACAAAATAGAATTTGCACTCTTGTTTACACTTGTATTTGAAACATTACTTGAGATTTTTGGCTATGACTTATTTTCTCTGTCCTATGTTCTATTACCACTCATAGTTCTTTTCTTTGGATGGCCTGCAGGCGGGCTTTCTTTTGTTATAGTTTCAATCCTTCAAATAACCAAGTTCCAAGGCCCTTCACTTCCTTACCAAATTACGATACTTCTTCTTTCAACTTTAATTTTGGGATTTTTGCTCAAGGGGAACAAGCTGATACTTGGATCAAGCATCTTCCGCAAAGGTAGTGGAAAGAAAACTTCGCTTCACAATTTGATCCCAGGCAATGCGGAGGAGCAAAGTGAGTCTAGTAATGTTAAAGAACTGCAAGCTGATATAAAAAATGCGCTTGAGATCCTGAGTAAACTTGTTTCTAGTCACAGCGTTTTGTTTTATATGAAAATGGATGATGGGCTTTTTGCTATAGCGGATTCAATATCTAAAAGCAATGATTATATCGACAGGGGGCAAAGAGTCAGTTTTCGGGACGGATATCTCGGGTGGGTACTAAAGACAAAAACCCAGGTTTTAATAACAAGTATCAAAAATGTTAGAAAGAACCTTATATATTATACTAGGGATGTTCCAGTTAGATCTCTTCTTGCCGCTCCCTTACTCATGAAGGCGGAAAATAATATTCCTGAAAGCAAACGGGATATAGTGGGAATACTTATAGTTGATAGTATGGATCAAAATGTTTTCGGAGATAAAGAAAAACTTATTATATCTCTAATATGTGATAGGATAGGCGAGGTTATAGACAGATTCCAACTTTCTGAAAAGGTTAAATTAAGCTCACAGGAGCTTAATTCGTTTTATGATTTCACACAAAAGCTCAATTCCACAGACAGTGTTGATGCGGTGCTGGATCACCTCTCGGATACTCTACAAAGAGCTTTGGAAGCGGATATTGTTGGGATTACACTTTTTAATAAGATAGGCGGTACGAGCATTCTAAAGAAGGTTAGTGAAGAGCAAAAGAATCATCTGGAAGGTAAAGAGATTCCTCATATGGGTACTCTCATAGGGTTAGTGCACGATGGTAAAAACTACTTTAATACCGAGGATCTGTCTGCCAGGACTAAATACAAAAGCATATTTGGAAAAGAGGTTGATTTTGCCTTGAGTGTAAAAAATATAAAATCGGTCTTGATTTATCCCCTTATTGAAATGATTTCTGACACACAGGATGGGGAACCCGGGGTTCTTGGATGTGTAGTGATCGCAAGGGGTGACAAGCTGGCTTTTAATGAAGGTGAAATAAGTCTTGCAAAAATTGTTTGCGGCGAATCCGCTAAATTTATTACAACTTCTCAAAATTACATAAAGGCTAAAGAGCTTGCTGTGAAAGATGGGCTTACGGGATTGTATAATTATAGACATTTTCAGGAAATGCTTTCTTATACAATTGCTCATTCTGATAGGTATGATGAGCCTTCATCACTTATCTTGATTGATGTGGATGATTTGAAATATGTTAATGATACTTATGGACACAGGGCAGGCGACAGTGTCTTATCATT
>DAOVUC010000158.1 GCA_030632765.1 Candidatus Dadabacteria bacterium | reverse complement strand
TATCGGCGGGGGCAAGATTTACAGTAATCCTTCTCTGCGGAAATTCATATCCACAGTTTTTAATTGCTGCTCTAACGCGCTCTTTACTTTCTTTTACAGCTCCTTCAGGCAACCCCACAGTTGCAAATTGTGGGAAGCCCAAAGCAATATCTACCTCAACCTCTACGAGATATGCGTCCAATCCCAAAACTGCGCTGCTTAAAATCTTGGATATCATAGTTATTCATTAATAGTTAATTAATCTTAAAATCTTCTTCAATCCTTATTTGTTTGTCCAACTTTCTTATCTTAAATGTTGTCATTGGATGATAAGTAGCTTGATAAGACTAAGAGGATTGCTTATATCTTAAAGAAATTTCTCAATTTCCTCAGCGGGTCTTGCTAGCACCACCTCATCTCCTTTAATGACAATGGGTCTTTGAAGCAAATCCGGGTGTTTTACCATAAGAGCAATAATTTGAGGGTCGCTTAATTCTTTTTTGGATAGTCCCAGCTCTTTATATATCTTTTCGTTTTTTCTTAAGAGATCTCTTGGCGGAATACCTAAACTCTTTACTAATTGAGTCAGTGTTTTTTTGTTGAGCGGTTCTTCAAAATAATTAACACTATCAAAATCCGCCTCGCTCTCCTTTAGAATCTTTAGTACTTTTCTGCATGTAGTACAAGTCGGTTTTACATATATAGTCATTTTTTCTTTGCTCATAGCGCTCAATTATACATAATATATGTGGCCTCCGCGACAGGGAAACAGTTTATATGCGGCGGATTTCTTGTTGACAGATAGAGACAAATATCCTACAATTTAATTGTAGTTTAAAGACTTAAGTGTTTTAAATTTTTAACAAATTTTTACCAAATACTAAATGAAAGAACCAGACCCTCATTTGTGTGATTTAAAGCTTGAATTCATACAAACCCAAGAATTTTCTAATCATATCAATTTTATAATTTTTAATCCTATAATAGGTAGTTACGGGATTTAACCACGATGATAAATGAACTTAGTGCTCTTAGGCGTATTGAAGAGCGGTTTCATAAAGCATCCAAAGGTGTGGAATTGGGCATTGGTGATGATGCGGCCGCACTACAATTTGATACCGATAAGCTTGTGCTCGCTACTACTGATTCTCAAGTTGAGGATGTGCACTTTGTGAAATCTCTTATAACTGCTTCAGAATTGGCAAGGAAAGCAGTCGCTGTATCCGTGAGTGATGTAGGGGCTATGGGAGGAGTGCCAAGATTCATTCTGGCATCAGTAGGTTTTTCTGAAAAAGAAAATGAGGAGTTTCTTGATGGATTGATTTCAGGATTCAAGTTATCTGAGGAAGAGTTCGAACTTGAACTTATTGGTGGAAATCTATCTTCATCTAACAAGCTATTTATTGATATCACCGTCCTTGGCGAAGTAGAGCCGCATCTCATGATTAAGAGAAGCGGAGCCAATCCCGGGGATTTAATATATACGAGTGGAACCTTAGGGGATTCAGCACTTGGTCTCAAGATACTTCAAAATAAAGAAATAGGGTATGGATACGAATTCTTAATCAATAAACACTTGCATCCTATTCCAAGACTGGAACTTGGCAGAGAGCTTGCAATTAATCGGGTACCAACCTCGATGATTGATATTAGTGACGGCATTCTTCTTGACCTCGAGAGGATTACGGTGCAGCAAGGTACCGGCGCTAAATTAGAGCTTATGAAATTACCTACATCAAAACAGTATGGGGAGTGTATTCATCAATATTCTGATGACGAATACGGGCTGGCTCTAAGTGGAGGGGAGGATTATGAGCTTCTATTTACTTCCCATGAAGATAGACGAGGGGATATTCAAACAATATCAAAGAATCTGAACATACAAATAACTGAGATCGGGTATGTAACTAAGGATAGAACTATTGAGGTTTTAAATATAAACGGAGAAGCTGCTCCTCATCCAAATAGGGGGTTTATACACTTTAATAATTAGATGGAAAATATATCGTTAAGTTACAACATACTACTAATTTTGGTTCTTCTATTTCTCTCAGGCTTTTTCTGTCTGTCGGAAGGCTCTCTATTTTCACTTGGAAGACATCAGCTAGACAGGCTAAAAAAAGACGGTAAGAAGAGCTCAAAGCTAATTGAGAAGCTTCTAAAGGATCCATATAAACTTATCATCACCATTCTTTTTGCTGATGAAGTTGTGAATGTGGCCTATACGAGTGTTATAGGACTTACGGTTAAAGGACTTCTGGATAATTCCTCAAATCAAACAATAATGTTAGTCTCGGTTGCCATTGCTTCTCCTAGTCTTCTTTTATTAGGTGAGATCGGTCCCAAAACATTAGGGGTGAAGTACCCAAGAGTGATTGCTACAACGATTTCTTATCCTCTACATATATTCCATGTCTTGATTACCCCTATCAGATGGGTATTAATGGTTTTATCTATTGGATTTACAAGAGTTTTGGGTGGGCAGATAGAGCCTGAGCATAGAGAAAAATTTACTCCTGAAGAAGTAAAAACTCTTGTTGGTATAGGGAGCGAAGAGGGTGTAATTACCGAAATTGAGAAAAAGCTGGTAGGGAGTTTATTTAAACTTGAGGATGTGCCTGCTCATAAAATTATGACCCCTTCAATTGACTGCTTTTTATTGCCGGTCAATCTCTCTAGGTCTCAAGCCCTGTATGAAATTAAAAAACGAGGGTTTTCAAGAACGCCTGTTTATAAGGGTAACAAGGACAATATTGTGGGTGTACTTTATGCTAAAGACCTTCTTTCTTTCGACCTTTCTGATGAAAAAACCATTAAGAAGTTTTTAAAACCGCCATATTTTATACCCCGAACAAAAATGGCCTTTGATCTTTTAAGAGAATTCCAACAGCAGCGTATCCATATAGCGATAGTTGTTGACGAGTATGGGCGTTTGGATGGCATAGTAACTATGGAGGATATCCTGGAGGAACTTTTCGGTGAGATCGAAGATGAAAGAAGGGTTGTTAAAAAAGCCGAAGTCAGATGGCAGGGGGAGGCGCTTATAATTCCAGGAAGTATGAAGATGGATGAATTTAACGACACCTTTTTATTTACCGTACTCAGATACGGTGGGATTGAAAATTTAGGAGATGAACTTGAGGAATCTGTTCTTCCATCACAAGAGGATCACGAGACTGTTGCGGGATTTGTATTTGATTTATTCGGGAGATTCCCGGCACAAGGGGAAAGTGTTTCATACGGTAGTTTAGCTTTTACGGTAAACAGGGTTTCCGGTAAGAGGATAACCGAGATTAAAATTCAAAGAATGAAAAAAGAGGTAGCAGATGTCGCTTGAAGTAGTTATAGCAATAATAGTAATTTCACTCATATTACAGGCCTTTTTTGCGGGTTCTGAGATCGCTCTAATTTCCTGTGACAAAGTAAAAATAAGGTCGCTAGCACAGGAGGGATCTAAAAGCGCCAAGCTTGTATTGAGTGCTTTTAATCAGGTGGAGCGTTTTTTAAGTACTACACTTGTAGGAATTAACCTTTCTCTTATCATTAGCACTATTGTCCTCACATTTTATATACACGAAAAATACGGCCAGGGAGGAGAGCTCTATACTATTTTAATCCTTTCACCGCTTATAATAATATTTGGACAAATTGTTCCCAAGGCTGTTTTTCAAAAGAGGAGGAATACCATTATACTGTGGGCAATATATCCCCTCTGGGTAGCATCAAAATTATTTTATCCGATCTTGATATTTGTGAATATTTTTACGAAAAAACTGCTAAATCTAGTAGGAAGTACGGGAAGTACTTTTATTACCAGAGAAGAGCTTATTGATGTAATAGAGGGCGACACCACTAAACCAACTGTTGACTATAAAGAGAGAATAATTAAGAGGATATTCAGGTTCTCCGAGACAGCGGTTGATGAGATTATGATTCCCCTTATTCATGTATGCGCTCTTAGTGAAGATTCAAAAGTTGGTGACGCAATAAGACTTATAAAAGAAACCGGGCACTCAAGAATCCCTATCTTCTCTGAGCGCGTGGATAACATAACCGGAATGCTGCATTCATTTTATCTCCTGGGGGCTGATCCAAATGATGCTCTTAAAAATTATTCGAGACCACCTTTTTATGTGCCGGAGTCAAAGCTTGTAGATGAACTTCTGGACGAGATGAAAGAGGGGCGCGCCGGTATGGCAGTTGTTGTTGATGAATACGGGGGAGCAGTCGGGGCTATAACGCTTGAAGATATTTTAGAGGAAGTAGTAGGGGAGATTGAGGATGAATACGATAAAGGAATAAAGCTCTGGAGAAAAGCAGGGGACGGAGAGTATCTAATAAACCCGAAAATAGAAATTGAAACCCTAAATGACGATCTCGGGCTTGGGATTCCTAAAAGCGATGATTATGAAACCCTGGGAGGATTCCTTCTCTCTGAAGTAGGTTCTATTCCAAAGTCAGGGGACAAGGTCAAACATGCCAACTACACTTTTACCGTAACCAAGTCTACCTCCTGTTTAATTGAGGAAGTAAAACTCAGGATCAAAAAAGGGAAGTAGTGTTTACCCCTCTTAAAGTTTTTTCACAATCAAAAAGAGCTCTTTTTCTTTCTCCCTCATTGTTTGAGTTTCTTTTTTCTTCTTATGGTCGTGGCCGAGTAAATGAAGCACTCCGTGGATGATAAGTTTTTTTAATTCTTCATGGAGCGTAACACCGTATGATGCGCTATGTCTCCTGGCTGTGTCTAAAGAAATAATTATATCCCCCAGCAATGTGAGATCAGGCCCCTCTCCCTGGGGAAAGGACAATACATCCGTTGTTCTGTCTATCTGTCTGTAAGTGCGGTTTAGATCTCTCATCCTAATGTCGTCTATAAATGAGATACTGAGCTCGGAGTCTTTGGGGGCTCCCAACTCTTTTAACACAAGCCGCGCTATTTTTTTAAGACCCGTCTTGTCTTTTCGGGCCAGCTCAGTGGTTTCATCTAGTATCGCTATGTTCACAGAAACTATTTTACTCAGTCTTGCCTACCTTAGAAACACCAGAGCGGAATTATCAAAAAGC
>DAOVUC010000080.1 GCA_030632765.1 Candidatus Dadabacteria bacterium | reverse complement strand
TATAGTATCGGGATTGCTACTGCGGCGGTTAGGAGTCTTTGAATCGGGTTGCTCATAGTATTATGGTAGATATAATTTCCCTGAACTGCTTAATATTGCAAATGATTCATGATGTTATAGACAGCTAAATGAAAACATCTCAAATTGAACTTATCCATAATCCGGGCAATCAGCCTATGAGTGTTGCCGTATTTCTATCGGGCTCCGGTACCAATTTCATTGCCCTTTATGAAGAGCAAAAACGGCTTGAAAAGGTTGGTGAGAAGAACTACGGAAGTATCGATGCCGTCTTCACTAATGTTCCTAACTGTAATGGGTCTCGAATAGCAGAAGAATACGGTATCCCTGTAGCCGATCTTAGCTCAAAGAGATATTTTGATCTTTTAAATAAAGACCCCAATGACGATGAGACAAGGGACTACTATGATGCCGCCGTAATATCTGCCGTAGAGCAAATTTGCTCTCCCGATATTATAGTGCTTGCGGGTTATAGAAGGAGGCTGGGCAGCCTGTTTTTAGACAGATACAAAAATAGAGTTATTAATCTATACCCGGGGGATATTACTAAAGATTATCTTGTTAAAGGGGTGGACTCTTGGGTTCAAGCAATTAGAGCTGGTGAGAAAGTTACTAAGTGTACGGTGTTTTTGCAGAAGGAAAATCAGCGGTTTGGCCCCGCTCTTTTACAATCCAAACCGATTTCGCTTAAAGGTTATTCTCAAAATGATAAAGACTTAGTGAATGAGAAGATCCGAGTTGAGGGAGAATGGAAGATCCTCCCCTATACAGTCCATAATTTAATCGCAAAAGGCTGTTTGGGTGTAGATAAAGAAGATAATGTTTATATGGACGGGGTTAAATTAGAGCGGGCAGGATTACAATTTGGCGGTTAATTAATATTACTTCCCCTTAACTTTGGCCCAGGCATCCCTTAGAGTAACAGTCCTGTTAAATACAGGCTTTGTGTTTTTTGACGAGATCGTGTCAACTGTAAAATATCCCAATCTTTCAAACTGATAATTAACGCCAGGTGTGGCATCAGCCAGACTTGGCTCAAGATAACAGTCCTTTAGTACCGTTAGGGATTGGGGGTTTAAAAACTCAGTGAAATCCTTTCCTTCTTTATCGCCTTCTGGCTCTGCAACTGTAAATAGTCTGTCGTATAATCTTACTTCTCTTTTGATTGAATGTTTAGCACTAACCCAGTGAATAGTAGCCTTCACTTTCCTTCCGTCAGGTGAGTTGCCTCCTCGGGTCTGTGGGTCGTAAGTGCAGTGAAGTTCCGTGACTTCGCCGTCTTCATTCTTTATGACATCTGTACAAGTTATAAAATACGCATACCTTAATCTGACCTCTCTGCCGAGAGAGAGGCGGTAGAATTTTTTTGGAGGTTCCTCCATAAAATCATCCCGCTCAATATAAAGCTCCTTTGAAAATGGAACTTTCCTCTTGCCCGCACTCTCATCCTCCGGGTTATTTACCGCGTCCAATTCCTCAGACGAGTCCCCGGGATAATTTGTGATAACAACTTTTAGAGGGTTTAAAACTCCCATTACACGCAGGGCCGATTTATTTAAATCCTCTTTTAAAGCGTGCTCTAACAGTGCGACATCTATTACGCTGTCCTGTTTTGTAACGCCTATTTTCTCACAAAAGCTTCTAATTGCTACAGGTGTGTATCCCCGTCTTCTAAGCCCCGATACTGTAGGCATCCTCGGGTCGTCCCAGCTCGAGACATGGCCGTCTTGGACGAGCTGCATAAGCTTTCTTTTGCTGAGCACTGTGTAGGACAGGTTTAATCTTGCGAATTCAATTTGCCTTTGAGCATAGATTCCAAGCTGTTCTGTAAACCAATCGTATAGCGGGCGTGGGTCTGCAAACTCAAGGGTGCAAAGAGAGTGCGTAATTTCCTCCAGTGAGTCGGACTGTCCGTGGGCGAAGTCGTACATCGGGTAAATTGACCACGTATCCCCAGTTCTATGGTGGGACTGTTTCAGTATGCGATACATGATAGGGTCACGCATATTCAGGTTGCCCGAGGACATATCTATCTTTGCGCGGAGCACATGCGCCCCTTCTTCAAATTCGCCCTCTTTCATCCGTTCAAAAAGATCCAGGCTCTCCTTTGCACTTCTTTCCCTAAACGGGCTCTCTCTTCCCGGCTCGCTGAGTGTTCCCCTATATTCCCTTATTTCATCAGCATTAAGGCTGTCCACATAAGCCTTCTCGCCTTTTATTAACATTACAGCGAAATCATATAGATTCTGAAAATAGTCTGATGCGTAATATAAGCGCTCACCCCAGTCATACCCTAGCCACTTCACATCCTCCATTATAGATTCCACGTATTCCGTATCTTCTTTTGTAGGGTTTGTGTCGTCAAAGCGGAGGTTACATGTGCCCCCGAATTCCTCCGCCACTCCAAAATTCAGGCAGATAGATTTCGCATGACCTATATGCAAATATCCGTTTGGCTCGGGCGGGAATCTAGTTGCAACCCTGCCCTCGTTTTTATTATTGGCAATATCTTCGGCAATAATAGCTCTTATGAAGTCTAGGCTTTTTTTATTAGATTCCTGTTCCATGTTTATCTCCGAAATTAGCGGAATTTAATATTATACTATTGCTCGCAAACATCAAAGGAATTCAACTTGTAAATGTAGTTAGTAATATTGCTTAGTAACGTTAAAGCAATTAAACTTATGGACCATGTATTTCCCAGTGTATCGCCCAAGAAGGTTGAGAAGGAACTCTAATCTAAGAGAGCTTGTTGCCGAGACCAGGATCAGTGTGGATGATTTTATCTATCCCATGTTTGTAATGCCGGGGAAGAATAAGAAAGTTGCTGTAAAATCAATGCCCGGTATCTACAAGCAATCCATAGACAACCTTATTAAAGAAATCAGAGAAGTTAAAAAACTTGGCATCAAGGCTATACTGCTCTTTGGGATTCCTGAGAGTAAAGATGAGATGGGCACACAGGGGTATGATGAAAACGGGGTAATACAGAGAGCACTCAGGGAAATAAAAAAGAGAGTAAAAGATATTATCGTTATAACTGATGTGTGCATGTGTGAATACACAAGCCATGGCCACTGTGGGGTAATAAAAGACGGTGATGTCGATAACGATGAGACTTTGCAATATCTAGCCAGGATGTCGCTTTCTCATGCGGAGGCCGGGGCTGATATAGTCGCCCCGTCTGATATGATGGATGGGCGCGTAGGTGTGATAAGAGATGATCTCGATCGAAATGGCTATGACAATATAGGGATTTTGTCCTATGCGGCAAAATATGCCTCCGCGTTTTACGGGCCTTTCCGAGAAGCAGCGGAGTCGCCCCCACAATTCGGAGACAGGCGTAGTTATCAGATGGACCCTCCAAACGTAAGAGAAGCTCTTAGGGAAATAGAGCTTGATATTGAAGAAGGGGCCGACATTGTGATGGTAAAGCCCGCTCTCCCTTATTTGGATGTTATAAGAGCAGCCAGGGAAGAGTTTGATCATCCCATAGCCGCATACAACGTAAGCGGAGAATATTCAATGGTTAAGGCTGCAGGCAAACTTGGATGGATTGACGAGGAGCTTGTTATGATGGAAGTGCTTACGAGTATAAAACGTGCTGGCGCTGATTTGATTCTTACCTACTTTGCAAAGGATGCGGCAAAAGTCCTCTCCCGGAAATAGACTAATACTAATCTACTCCAATTATTGTTCGAATTGTTTTATCAGAGTGTTAGGAATTATCTAAAAATTTATGGATTTCCTGTAGATTTAAGATCTTGTGTTGGTTTCCAATAAATTCGTACTCACCTTCCCTGTCTATTAGTAAGGCTTCAATACCTAGGGCTCGTGCTCCGTGGAAGTCATTATGTATGTGATCTCCTATATGCAGGCATTCTTTTGGATTCGAGCCCATCTTTTTAAGAGCTATGTGAAATATATTAGGGTCGGGTTTGGCAAAGCCGGCTTCACTTGAGATCACGAATTTGTCAAAGTACTCGTGAATCTCTAAAGCATTCATTACATCGTATACCCTTGAATCAAAATTAGATATGATGCCGAGGTTATAGTTTTTGTCTTTAAGGGATTTTAAAACACCTTTAGTTTCAGGGAAAATTGCCCAGGCGTCGCTTCTAAAGACTTCAAAGAGTTCATCAAAATGGGCTTCGAATTCCTCAAACATTCCTACCTCTTTGTAGACGTTTTCTACGATATCTCTCCAGTAATTTTTTTCGAGAACTTTTCTCTCATCATCAGATACGCCGCCGAATGCCAGTGGTGTAGCTGATTTAAAAGCTTTTGAAAATGCTTTCCTTAGATGGTCCGGATGCGGGTCTCCACCATATTTCTTGGCAACTGAAGCATAGGTATTTCCTAAGCCTTTCTCTATATAAAATAGCGTGTCTGCTGCATCGAAAAATATTGTCTTAGTATTAGCGCTTCTCATTATTTCGCCCTCTTTGTAGATCGCAATGCTTTGATATACAATAACTTTTAGAAGGAGTATCTTAAATGAGTGAGACCGCAGAGACAAGGGTTGTTGCAGTACTTGATGATATTTTTTTCGCATCTAAGATAAAAGAAGCTGCAAAATCGACCGGAGTGAATGTAGAGATTCTCAAAAATACAAACGGATTAATCGAAAGTTTAACAAGCGCTCCCCCTACCCTTATCATTGTCGATCTGAACTCTAAGAAATTTAATGCGCTAGATCTCATAGAAGAGCTTAAGTCTTCCCAAAAGCTAAAAAACATTTCGACACTAGGTTATCTCCCTCATGTTCAGGAAGAACTAAAGAAAGAGGCGATCGAAGCAGGTTTTGATATTGTTATGCCGAGGTCTAGATTCTCTAGAGAATTGAAACAGATACTAAAGGAGTACAATACTTAAATTTAGGCTTGCTATTAATATGTGAAGGTGTGTGTTCAAAAAATCTTGAAGGTTCAGCCCAGTGCTTGTTTGTTGCTCAATGGGTCGTATCCCAAATTGGGTCTAAGCCATCTTTGTGCTTCTTCAAGTAAGATCCCCTTGCGTTTGGCATAATCCTTTACCTGATCCCTATCAATTAGCCCCAAGTGGAAGTATTTAGCTTGGGGGTGAGGGAAATAAAGTCCTGAGACAGAGCTTGGGGGATAAATCGCATAATTTTCAGTGAGCTCTACCCCAATATTTTTCTTAACATCCAGCAACTGCCAGATTTGGGCCTTTTCCGTATGATCAGGGCATGAAGGATAGCCGGGAGCGGGTCTTATGCCTCTGTACTTTTCTTTGATCAGATCATCCGGGGATAAATTTTCTTCCTTGCCGTATCCCCAGTTCTCTCTCGCTCTTTTATGCATCATCTCGGCCATGGCCTCTGCGATACGGTCACCAAGGGCCTGCACCATTATGGCTGAGTAATCATCATTGTTTTTCTTAAAAGTATCGGAGAAACGCTCTACTTCTTCTCCAGCGGTTACGACAAATCCACCGATATAATCCTCTCTTCCAGACTCTTTTGGCGCTACGAAGTCGGAAAGTGCAAGGTATGTTTCGTTTTTACCTTTGTCCTTTTGTTGACGTAGAGAATGAAACTTTGCAATTACTTCATCTCGAGAATTATCTGAGTAAATCTCGATATCATCACCGGAGCTATTAGCCGGCCAAAATGATAAAACAGCTCTCGGTCTAAAGCGCTTTTCACTTGCAATTTGATTAAGTAATGTCTGGGCATCTTCAAAAATAGTCTTTGCCTGCTCGCCCCATTTTTTGTGCTCTAATATCTTTGGGTACGCACCCTTGAGTTCCCATACCCAGAATAATGGAGACCAATCTATATAGGGAATAATTTCTTCGACAGGTACTTCAATTATTTCAGTCCCGAGCTTCTGTGGAACATCGATTCGAATTTCTCACCAATCACTCTTGAATCCTTTTGAGCGGGCTTCTTTAATTGGTAAGTAGTTCGTTTTCTGCTGCGTGGAGGAGTGGAGCTTGCGCAGCTCCTCGTGTTTTTGTTGAAGCTCGTTTGCAATTTTCTCATATTTCTCAGGGTTCAAGAGGTCGTTACAAACATTTACCACGAGTGATGCGTCTTGCACGTGACTTACTACTCCGCTATATGCAGGGGCTATCTTTATCGCCGTATGCGCTTTGCTAGTCGTAGCCCCTCCGATAAGCAGTGGGGTCTTAAAACCTTGTCTCTCCATCTCTGAGGCGTTATATATCATTTCATCAAGGGAGGGGGTTATAAGCCCGCTAAGGCCGATTATATTAGCATCTAGATCTTTTGCGGTTTTTAAAATATTATCGCAGGCTACCATGACACCCAGATCTATAACCTCGTAGTTGTTACAGCCAAGCACGACGCCTACAATATTTTTCCCGATATCGTGCACGTCCCCTTTAACAGTAGCTATTACAAACTTGCCCTTAACCTGCCCTGCGCCAGAGCGGGCCTTTTCAGCTTCCATATAAGGCTCAAGATGCGCAACAGCTTTTTTCATTACCCGCGCGCTCTTGACTACCTGAGGCAAAAACATCTTACCCTCGCCAAAGAGCTTTCCTACTACCTTCATACCGCTCATTAAAGGCCCTTCTATGACATCAAGGGGTCTGTCGAGTTTAAGGCGCGCTTCTTCCGTATCCTCGTCAATATAATCCACTATACCTTTTACAAGTGCATGAGAGAGTCGTTCTTCAACAGTGCCCTCACGCCATTTTTCGGTGTCTTTCTCTTTTGTTCTTTTAGTTCCCTTAACCTGCTCTGCGTAATCTACCAGGGCCTCAGTAGCTTCAGGGTTCCGATTGAGGAGGACATCCTCTACTTTTATAAGGAGTTCTTTGTCTATATTCTCATATACTTCGAGCATTCCGGCATTGACGATCGCCATATCAAGGCCAGCTTTTATAGCGTGGTACAAAAAGGCGCTGTGCATAGCCTCTCTTACGACGTTATTCCCCCTAAATGAAAATGATATATTGCTAATTCCTCCGCTGGTTTTAGCCCCGGGACATACTTTTTTAATCTCCCTAACAGCTTCTATAAAATCCACAGCGTAGTTATTGTGTTCTTCAATCCCAGTTGCTACTGTAAGAACGTTTGGGTCAAAAATAATATCATTCGGGTCCATTCCGACTTTCTCGGTCAAGAGCTTATAGGCACGCTGACATATACGTACTTTGTCATCTTTTGTCGCAGCCTGCCCTTTCTCGTCAAAAGCCATTACAACGGCCGCGGCACCGTAGCGCATTACCTTTTCAGCCTGCTCCAGGAATTTATGCTCCCCCTCTTTTAAACTGATTGAGTTAACAACCCCTTTGCCTTGAATACACTTAAGCCCCTCTTCTATAACTGTGAACTTTG
>DAOVUC010000291.1 GCA_030632765.1 Candidatus Dadabacteria bacterium | reverse complement strand
TAAATTTTGCCCCCTGCTCTAATATATATCTTTCAAGAGCTATATTGCTCATGAGTGTGGTAATAACCACATTTCCCTTTAAAGTGCCTTTTTCTATCATCTCCCTTGCGCAGATAGCAATGATTTTATCTCCATCAACCATGTTCCCTTTTTCATCACAGAAAACAACTCTGTCCGCATCTCCGTCTAATGCGATTCCCAAGTCAGCACCTGATTCTAATACTTTTTTTCTGAGTAATTCCGGATTAAGAGAGCCGCAGTCAGTGTTTATATTCTTTCCGTCAGGGTTTACTCCAATCGTTATCACTTGAGCCCCTAACTCTTGAAAAATAATAGGGGCAACCTTATAAGCTGCGCCATTTGCACAATCAAGGACTAGTTTTATTCCCTCAAGTGTCATATCCGCAGGAAATGAGTTCTTAGCGAATACTACATATCTCCCGGGAGCGTCGTCAATTCTAAATGCTTTGCCTATTTCTTCTGGAGATGATTTTCTTAGCCTCTCATCACCATTTCGGATTAAGTCTTCAATTTCCATTTCTTTCTCATCGGGCAGCTTAAAACCGTTTCTGTCAAATATTTTAATTCCGTTATCCTCATAGGTATTATGAGAGGCAGAAATTACAATCCCCGCGTCAGCCCTCATGCTCACAGTTATAAAAGCTATAGCCGGTGTAGGAAGCGGGCCTACTAAAAGAACATCGGCGCCCATAGAGGCTATTCCGGATGATAGCGCTTGTTCAAATATATATCCCGATAGTCTCGTGTCTTTTCCAATTACTATCTTTGGTTTATAAGAGTGCTTTTTGTTTCGCTTTAAAGTATAGGTGAGGGCTTTCCCAAGCTTCAAACTCATCTCGGGAGTCATAGGGTCATGATTAGCTAGACCCCTAATTCCGTCTGTTCCAAATAGACGTTTACCTGCGTTATTCACTTGTTCTCTCCGATTTAATTGAGTTTAATGTCAATTGTTTTGGGTAATTGTTTTTTTAACTTGAGTATATCCTTATAAGGATAGTTAACCCCGACTTTAAGAGTATAATTTTTATTTTGATTGGATTTATTTATATCGCTGCCGTCAACAAATAGTTCTATATCTTTACTGCTAAGATTATTTATAATGCTAAAGGGTCCTTCAAATGCAAGTTCAGTTGAAATATTTCCGTTGGTTTCATAGTCGTAGTCTTTAAAGTTTATGAAACTAATGTTTAGGTCATTAAATTCTTTCTCAAGAGTTTTCTCCTCAATATCTACTGTAACTTTTACAGTGTTGTCGCCTGAGATCTTTACAATAGAGTAGGGGGAGCGTAAAGGGACCTCAATAGTAAACTTTGATTTCTCACCTTTTACCGATACAGGATCAGTAGTAATACTGTTTATTTTACTAAGGAGATTCTTTGGACCCTCAATACTGGCAGTAGATGGGGATACTTCTGGTTTGCCAACGATTTCATACCCCGTTTCAGCAGGGCCAATGCTTGGCTCGACTTTAACCTTCTTTTTTGCGAGCCTGTCAGCTTCAATTTTGATCTCAGCAGGGCTTATTCCCGTAACTTGCACATCTCTTGGAGGAGTAATCTGGTCCGTACCTATTTCAAATTTGGACATTCCGCTAGATATATTAGAAAGGTCTATTGTAAACAGCATATTTTGAGATGTAATTGAAGAGAGCTGGCTGCGGGGTCCCCTGACACGTAAGTTTAATTTCTCCGGCGGGTTATTAACAACGACAAGTCCCGGTGGAAGGTTTGCGTAATTTACATCAATCGCAATATTCTTTTCTACATCGTGCTGAAGATTTGCCACCAGCCAAAGGGATATAGCAATCACCAGAGCAAGAACCTTCTTCCCTATATTGTTTAGAAAGGGGTTTTTACTGCTTTCTTGATTACTGCCGGATCGAAACGGATGTTTTAGCCAGTTCACCATGATAATTTGTTAGGTATTTGCCTGTTCACCCTCCTCCTTTTTTGGTGTTGGAGTCACAGTGCTTTTAGACCGTTTAATCCCCAGAGCGTCAAGCAGTGCATTGTTAAGTGATGTTGCGTCAAGTCCTCTTGTGATTTCTCCTGTAAATGCAAGGGAGATAGTGCCTGTTTCCTCAGACACCACAACAACTACGGTGTCACTTTCCGAAGAAAGTCCTATCGCGGCTCTGTGTCTGGTTCCCAAATCCCTTTCTAAATCAGGATCTGTGACCAAGGGGAAAAAGGAACCTGCGGATGCGATCCTGTCTCCAACAATAATAATTCCTCCGTCATGGAGTGGAGAAGACGGATTAAAAATGCTTATTATTAGCTCTCTTGATAACATGGCATCGATTCTCATTCCTATTTCAATAAAATCCGCAAGGCTATTGCTTCTTTCAATTGCTATAAGCGCGCCTATCTGACGGTTAGCCAGATAACTGGAAGCCTTTACTATCTCTTCAACAAAGGATTCTTTGGTTTTCCCTGATGATATCTTAAACAAAAAAGGCCTTCGGCCGATTGCGGCGAGTCCCTT
>DAOVUC010000050.1 GCA_030632765.1 Candidatus Dadabacteria bacterium | reverse complement strand
TATTCCAAAAACTATGCTGGTAGTAGGTGGGGGATATATCGGCCTTGAACTCGGAACGGTATATGCGGCTTTAGGAACAAAAGTATCAGTTGTCGAGATGACGTCAAGGCTTATGCAGGGGGTCGACAGAAATCTGGTAAGGGTGCTACAAAAAAGCTCTGAGCATATTTATGAATCAATAATGCTGAACACTAAAGTTGTAGATATGAAAGAAACTAAAAAGGGCTTACAAGTTAAATTTGAGGATGAAGCTATAGAGAATAAAGGGTCTATATTTGATAAAGTGCTTGTATCAGTAGGAAGAAAACCTAACTCAGAGCACCTGGGACTGGAAAACACAAAGGTACAAATTGACAACAAGGGATTTATAAAAATAGACGGGCAAAGAAGAACGTCTGATCCCAACATATTTGCAATTGGGGACGTCGCGGGAGAGCCGATGTTAGCCCACAAAGCCACACATGAAGGGCGCGTTGTAGCACAAGTGCTCGTTGGAAAGAACGTAGTCTTTGAGCCTAATGCCATTCCGGCTGTCGTATTTACCGATCCTGAAATCGCATGGTGCGGACTTACCGAGACCGAGGCGAAAGAAAAAAACATAAAGATAAAAGTAGCCAGATTCCCTTGGGGAGCTTCGGGACGTGCTACTACACTCAATAGAAATGACGGTGTGACTAAGCTAATTATAGACCCCGAGACTGACAGAGTATTGGGTATGGGTATTGTAGGCTCCGGGGCAGGAGAGTTGATTGCCGAGGGCGTTTTAGCAATCGAAATGTCAGCACTTGCCTCAGATATAGAGCTTACGATACATGCTCATCCCACTTTATCTGAAACGGTAATGGAGGCGGCTGAAGTTTACTACGGTCTTAGTACACACATGTATAAACCTAAAAGATAATGATAGAATTTAAGACATGAATAAGAATTCAGACCCCTCTCAAGAAAACTCGTCTGAGCAGGAAATAGCAACCCTTAGGATAATGCCGGAAGAAAGGTATTTGAGCGCTATTGTTGATGTCGTTAGTGATATTGCTCAAGCCAGTGGAATAAATAAAAAAGAAACTACCAATCTTGATAAGGTTCTTATCGAAATTTTCGAAAATATCGTTAAATACGGATTTCAAGGAGATACCTGCAAACCGATTGAAGTTGCTATATTAAAACGTCTTCACACTCTAGTGATAGCACTTCAAGACAAGGGACTACCATTTGATTATGAGAACCTTGAACATGGCGAAGACGAACGGTTCAAATCATATCTATCCAAAGGCTACGCGGATCAAGTTCATTTCTACACCTTAGGAAATCAGGGGAACAGGACAGAGATAGTGAAGAGCCTGCCTGCTACTGATATCAGAGACGAGATGGATATTTCAGAACATCATAACCATTTAAAAATAGAGCCTGTAGGCCCGGATGCGGAAATCAAAATAGACATTTTCGAACATAGCAAGGTTCACGAACTAGTGAGATTAGTCTATAAATGTTACGGCTACACTTATGCCAACGAATTCATGTATTATCCCGAACAGATCGAAGCTCGCCTGCACGCAGATGTAATGTCATCATGCGGTGCCTACAGCAGCGACGGGGAGCTAATAGGCCACCTTGCCCTCATTTTCAGCAAACCAGGGGCCAAAGTCGGTGAATCAGGAGAGGCTGTTGTTGATCCGCGCTATCGTGGACACGGCATTTTTCCAAAAATGAAAATTTATTTAACCGAGCATGCCGCCTCTAAAGGAGTGGTAGGAGTTTATGGAGAAGCGGTAACAGTACATCCATATAGCCAGAAAGGAAGTCTTGAACTTGGCTCAAGCGAAACAGGGTTTCTTCTAGGTTATAGCCCTGGGACAGTGTCCTTTGAAAATATATCCACGCAAGAGAAACCAAGACGCCAGTCGATCGCTCTCATGTTTACACCTATTCTTAAAAGTAAGGCTGTTAAAGTTTATGTGCCGGAGATATATCAAGATATGATTGAGACAATATATGGCCGTATTGGATTTGAGAGGGAGTATATCTCTGAAAATAACAACTCCAAGTATTCTAAAAAGGGGAATGGTCATATGACAGTCTCCATCCGCTCAGACCATAATCAAGGTATTATCACGGTCAGCAAATTCGGGAAAAGTACTTTAGAAGAAGTCCGTTTCCACCTAAAGCAACTATGCCTGCAGAGAATTGATTGCATATACGTTGACCTTCCTTTAAACAATAAGGGGGCTGGATACTTAGCTTCACGGCTCCGCGAACTCGGGTTCTTTTTTGGGTACGTGATACCTGAATTCTCAGATTCAGATGTTTTAAGGCTCCAATATCTTAACAACGTCGAAATCTCAAAAGAAGATATTAAAACCGCATCTCCATTTGGCGAAGAGTTATTAAACACCATATTTAAGGACAGAAATGAAGTCAGCACTTGACTCTATTTGTAAGTACAACCTAAAATCAACCTAAGTCTTTCCGTATACAGGTACAACGGCTCCGCTAATGGAGTCTCCATCTTTAGAGCATAAAAATGAAATCACCTCCGCTATCTCCTCAGGCTTAACCCACTTTGCATGGTCCGCTTTAGGCATATCCTTTCTATTTGTAGGCGTATCAATAGTGCCTGGGATAATCGCATTAACATTTATATTGTATTCTGCCAATTCCACTGTCATAGACTGCGTAAGGTTAAGTACTCCCGCTTTAGAAGCTCCGTATGCAGACATATTTGCAGCGCCTTTAATAGCCGGGCGCGCCCCGATATTAATTATCCTTCCGTATTTTTGTTTAATCATTTGAGGAATAACAGACTTTTAACAGATATATGCGGATTTTAGATTCATGTTCATCATTCTATCCCATATCGTCTCATCGGTATCGACTATTTTAGCCATAGTGAATCCGCCCACTATGTTAATCAAGAAATCAATCCGCCCGAATTTTTCAATAACCCTGCCCACAACTTTTGACATATCCTTTGACTTAGTAACATCAGCTTTTCCGTAAACTAACCTTTCCCCATACTCTTGTTTAAGATTTATACATTCTTCGAGTTCGTCCCTTACTATATAAGTACTGAAGACCTTTGCTCCTCCATTTAAAAATACCGATACCACCGCTTTTCCCAGACCTCCTGTCCCACCTGTAATAATGGCAATTTTATTTTTCAGTCGTTCCATTTTTATCTCCAATCCTATTCATAATATTAAATATCATTATACTTAAGTTGAGATTAATTTTTTTCAACAACAAACTATATTGACAGAACAACAGTAATGGTCTTAAAATAGTTTTAATCAAACTAGGATAGAGAAAATGGAAGTTTTAATCTCAATGAAAGCTGAATACCTGAATAAGGGCATTTATTTCGAGAAGGGCTCTTTTATGCAGATGCCTACTGCACAAACTGCAGGAAAGTTTGTTGCTGAATTCAGGGAAGGCGACAATGAAAAATTAAAACTACTTAATAGATATGTTGAGATATTAGAAAACAAACTAAACAAAGACAATGAATTTCAGATTGAACATACCAATTACGGTTTTAAGTTGTTAAGACCCGTAGATCAAAATAAAGATTACATTGAACTATGGGACGAATGGGTGGTTTTTGCAAGCGGGCTTTTAAATGAACTAAAACAGGTCGTCGGAGAAGAAGGCTAAAACATCCTGTCCCTTATACAACTTGCATTTCATCCTATCTAAGCTAATATTTTTCCTCAACTCAGAAACAAATATTCACTTTCTATATTATTGATCTAATTGAATAAAATTCTGCTTGGTATAATTTGTTTAGGAATAATTTAGGAGAATAATTGGAGCTATATGTCAGAGGCAAAGAAAAATAATTATAAGGATACCCTTAACCTTCCACGAACTAACTTTCCAATGAAGGCCAATCTCAGTCAAAAAGAGCCTGAAATTCAGAAAAGATGGGAGAGAATAAAGCTCTATGAGAGAATTAGAGAAGACTCCCATGGGAGGGAGAAGTTTATCTTTCATGACGGTCCTCCTTATGCCAACGGTCCTATTCACCTTGGGCATCTTCTAAACAAAGTCTTAAAAGATATTGTTGTCAGATCAAAAACTATGTTGGGATACGATGTTGATTTTATCCCGGGATGGGACTGCCATGGGCTTCCTATAGAGCATAAAGTTTTAAAGGAGCTTGGAGAGAAAGCAAAGGATTTATCAAAACTAGAGATAAGATACAAATGCCAATCATATGCCGAGAAATTTGTAAAAATGCAGGCTAAACAATTGAAGAGACTGGACACGATTGCAAATTATGAAACCCCCTATCTAACAATGACCCCGGATTATGAAGCGGGAGTGCTTGAAGTATTCTCAAAACTCGTCGAAAGAGGCCTAGTCTATAGAGACCTCAAACCGGTTCACTGGTCAATAGAGAATCAAACCGCTCTGGCGGATGCAGAGCTTGAATACTATGACCGTAAGGACAGAAGCATCTATGTCTTGTTCGAAATAAAAAATCCACAGTCGCTTCCTGAGGATTTAAATGTGCCAAATGGAATGTCTCCATCTCTTATGATCTGGACAACAACTCCCTGGACACTTCCCGCCAACTTAGCAGTCGCCGTATCTCCCGCGGGTGATTACGGATTATATAAAATAAACAAAGGCGGGAATGAATATTACGCAATATTGGTAGATAACTTAGCAGAGAAAGTATTTAATAAGGCTCGAGTGGAAAGTTTTCAGAAGCTGGGTGGATGCAAAGGAGAGGAGATGGCCGAAGCATCCATTACTTACAACCATCCATTTGCCGACCGGACGAGTAAAATTGTCACTGCTGAATATGTCACATTTGAAGACGGCACCGGTTTGGTACACACAGCGCCCGGTCATGGTGTTGACGACTATCAAACGGGGCTCAAGGAAGGACTCGACATTTATTGCCCGGTTTTAGCGGACGGCACGTTTGACACATCGGTCCCCCAGTGGATTCAAGGCATAAATGTATGGGACGGAAATGAGATTATTACAGATTACTTAAGAGGGGCTGGTCATCTCTTCCATGACGAAGAGTATTTACACAGCTACCCCCATGATTGGAGAAGTAAAACTCCTACAATATTCAGGGCAACCGAGCAGTGGTTTGTAGGTGTCGATAAAACCACCGAAGAATTAGGCAAGAGCTTAAGAGAGCTTGGACTTGAGGCAACCCAAAACACAATAGCTTTTTACCCTGAATGGGGAAGAAACCGCTTAAGAGGAATGCTTGAATCAAGACCCGATTGGTGCATAAGCCGACAACGTGCATGGGGTCTGCCAATTCCCGCGTTTATAAACGAAAATGATGAAACACTTTTAACAGCCGATTTGGCAAATATTGTAATTGACAAGATTAGAAAAAATGGTGCCAACTACTGGTTTAAAGCAACTCCCGAAGAAATCATAGATGGGTATGATCCTCTTCAGGACAAAGATGCCCCAGACTGGGCAAAAAAAGAGGGGGGACTAAAAAACCTCAAGCTAGGCATGGATATATTTGACGTCTGGTTTGAATCGGGCTCGTCCTGGCATTCTGTTCTCGAACAACGAGAAATCGGATATCCGGCTGACCTATATCTAGAAGGATCAGATCAGCATCGAGGATGGTTTCAGCTTTCACTTCTCCCGGCATTGGGTGTAACAGGAATACCTCCGTTTAAAGCTCTTCTAACTCACGGGTTTATGGTTGATGCACAGGGCAGGAAAATGAGCAAATCAGGCGGAAACGCACTTGAAGTCGAGGAGCTACTTAAAACAAACGGGGCCGACGTATGCCGCTGGTGGGTTAGTTCACTCAAATATACAAACGATATAAAAGTCGATCTGGAGTTCTTCAAAGTAGCAGGGGATGAGTACCGTAAAGTCAGAAACACGATCAGGTTCCTGCTCGGAAATATAAATGATTTTGATCCGGAAAAAGACTCGGTTGAATTTAGTGGAGAAGATAAACATTCACTCGACAGCTGGGCAATGTCGGAACTATCCAAATTTGTAATCGAAACTAAGAAGGCATATCAAGAACTAGATTACAAGAAAGCAAACGAGCTAATATTCCACTTCTGTTATGAGACACTAAGTGCCGTGTACCTCGCCGCTATAAAAGACAGGCTTTATTGTGAGAGAAGTGACAGCAGAAAAAGAAGAAGATCGCAGACAGCCATGTACCATATTGTAGATGCCCTTATAAAGCTCCTCTCTCCGATTCTCGTACACACTGCGGACGAAGCATACAGAAGTCTAAAAAACGAAGAACCCGATACTACAAATACCGTACATCTTTCTAGCATGCCGGATGTAATCGAAATTGATACTGATCCGAATTGGGATAAGATGATGGAACTCAGAGGAAAGGTTCTAAAAGCGCTTGAAGATACAAAGGCGTCTAATGGAGTTACAAACCCACTAGATGCAGGAATAGTTGTAAATTTGGATTCAGAATCATATGCAGCCCTAAAGCCTTTTGAGCCTGAGCTTGCAGACCTTTGCGGAGTAAGCAGATTTAGTTTAAGCGAAGGGGAGAACTTCCTAATCACTGTAAACGATTTATCCCAAGAGCCAAGATGCGAGCGTTCTTGGAAACGAGACGAGACAGTTAAGGAACGCTCCAATGGAGTATTACTATCTGAGCGCGACGCGGAGGCATTGGGAATACTCTAGTATAATTAGCCAAATCAACCAGGGGGCCAGGTCATCTGCCTTCCACCCAGAAGGTGTATGTGTAAGTGATATACCTCTTGTCCACCTTCATTGTTAGTATTTATTGCTATCCTGTAACCTGAATCAGATATCCCGAAGTCTTTAGCTATTTGGGATGCCGTTAGCAAGAGATGACCAAGAAGCTCTTTATCACCCTCAGTGACTTCGGACATAGAGGAAATTTCCTTTTTAGGAATTATTAATATATGAACAGGGGCTTTAGGATCAATATCCTTAAAAGCAAGGCAGTGTTCATCTTCATAGACAATATCGGCAGGAATTTCTTTATCAATTATCTTTTTGAAAATAGTGCTCATTTTAAGCTCTCCAATTACTTATTAGATTTTGGAATTCAATATAACACAGAGGCTCATCATCAGGCAAGTTTCACTTTTAATCCTGGCCAATTTGAGATCGGCTCAGTAGAGCGGACAATATTCATACCCGCATCTGAGAACTCTTTAAACGCGCGCTCTGCCTCATCCGTATAATCAATTACCCCTGGAATCACAACCGGGGAAGTGCAGTCCTCAAGGAGATAGATTTTCTCGACGAGCGCTTTATCTCTCTCCATTACCTTGTCCAGTAAATCAACTATAGTCCACGCTACACAGTGGCTCTTTGCCTGACCCGCTATTATTACGGCGTCATAATCGAGCAGTTTTTTATAAATCGCCTCCGTCGCCGCGGGCTTTTGAAAGAGCGACTCCTTCCTGTCCGACAAAGGCTCTCCGTCGGGCCCTGTCGAGACTTCAGGACCAAGCACGGAGTAGTGCTCGGTCAGCGGATGATCGCCCTTTACGTGAATATCGGGCTGGCTGTACCGGGCTATCGAATGAAAGAAAATCGCCTCCTCTATAGCCGGGACCAGGGCGTGCCCTATCCCCCCTAGCATGGCATGGTAGGGCCATATAGTGAGGTCGTATTTGCCGGATTTTTTTAGTTCTTTTGTATAGTGAACTAAATGCCGTTCAATGTATTCGGTACTATAAGGAAGGTTATGACTGAGCTCCTTATTGAACTTCCATATCCCCTCACTTATGTCATCAACAGAGATGAGCGTATAGGGCGCCGGGTGTTCTCTCTCATCGTTAATAAAAAATATGCTGTGGAATATCTGCATTGCCTGATGAGTATCCATTGTAGGGACTATTTCAGTAATTCTATGAAGATTTCTGTAAATAAATTGAGAAAGTTTAAGATTATCATCAACTGCTCCCGCTCCTGAACGCCCACCTACGAAAAGCTCAAAACCCGGAATACAAAACGTATTCTGAACATCCACTGCTATAAGACATATCTTAAGATCATCCTGTGAAGAAGGCCGTATTTCGTTCTGTTTGGCCCAATCTGATGCCAGTTTGGCAATATTCTGATAGTCCACCCTCCAAACCTCACCCGTTTTCTCAGGTTTGAAATGTGATGGAATTGGAAGCTCGTAATTTACCATAGTCTATAACCAACATTGATTCTACAACGATACCCAGTGTCTGCAAATCCACTCAATTGACATTATAGCAGCTAATTGTGATAATCAATTGTAAGAACAAACTAAAACAGAAGAAAATTATGCAGCGCAATAATCCAAAACACCCAATAAAAGCCTATATTTTTATAACTTGCCTCGTTGACACTTTTTTCCCTGAAGTGGGAGAGAGTATGGTTAAAGTGTTGGAGGAGCTTGGAATAGAAGTAGCTTTCATTGAAGAGCAGACATGCTGCGGTCAGCCGGCTTTTAACAGTGGTTATCAAGATGACGCCAGAGCTGTGGCGGAGAGATTCATTACTATATTTGATAAAGCCTTGAATGACTCTGGCAAGGATACATATATAGTTTGCCCATCCGGATCATGTACATCCATGGTTAAAGTATTTTATGAAGATTTGTTCAAGAACTCCACGGAATTATTAAACAAAGTTAGACATATTTCTCAAAAAACATTTGAATTTTCTGAATTCCTGGTAAAAGTGTTAAACACCGTCGACGTTGGGGCTGAATATAGGGGAATAATTACATATCACGATTCTTGTCATTTACTTAGAGAGTTGGGGGTTAAAGATGGACCAAGAGAACTCATTAAGTCCGTAAAAGGGGTCGAATTTAAAGAAATGGAACTCCATGACGCCTGTTGTGGGTTTGGCGGCACGTTTTCAATAAAATTCCCCAACGTATCGGTTTCAATGCTGGATGAAAAAATAGAGTGCATATTAAATAGCGGAGCTGACACACTGGTATCTTCAGACATGGGCTGCCTTATGAATATTGGGGGAGCGTTAAGCAGGCGAAACATTCCGATAAAGGTTATGCACTTAGCAGAGTTACTTGCGAGCAGAGGTTA
>DAOVUC010000282.1 GCA_030632765.1 Candidatus Dadabacteria bacterium | reverse complement strand
GAATTCCTCAAATCGCACCCTCGCTTCATTATCCTGAAGCAGGTATTTAATTGTGCCCGGATCCTCTAACCCACCACTGCATTGAGTCAATAACCAATCGTTTATTTCACGGAAAAAAACAGCCTCATGGTTTCCTGTTAACTTTTTACCAACAAAGAGCCCCAGGTCGTCCAGCATTCTGGTAATCATACTGGTGCCTGAACGACTCATTCCAATAATTATAATGGGAGGGTGTACCTTCATTTTCTAAAGTGAAATTACACTATATGTAGAGCAATGACAATGCACCCTACGACAGAACTCTAGTAATGAAATACAAGTTAGATTAAAAAAGTAGATATAAATTTGGCTCTTACCAGCTAAAATCAGGAATTAGAAAGTAATTCCCTATGCCGCAAGAAAGCTTCTTAGAACATCACCTGAATCGGCTTCAGCCAGTTTTTCAAGTGCCCTTTTCTCAATTTGTCTGATACGTTCTCTGGTCAGATCAAACCTTCTGCCGATTTCATCTAAGGTGTAGGTACCGTCCTGGTCTATTCCGAACCTAAGCCTTACTATTTCTTCTTCCCTAGGAGTAAGAATATTTAAAGCGTCCCTTAGTTCCTGAGAAAGCGCTGTATTTGCCATTACAGAATCTGGCGCAGGTAACTTTTCATCAGAAATAAAGTCTAAAAGGGTAGTTTTCTCTCCATCCATAATTGGATTATCTAAACGAGCCGCGTCATTTGTTGATTCAAGGATTCTTTTTACACCCTCTACTGAGATTCCGGCTATTTCAGCAACTTCTTCGGGTAACGGCTTTCTCCCCATTTCCTTATGGAGCATAGAGCTAATTCTATATACCTTACTTGCTTGCTCCAACACATAAACAGGAACTCTTATAGTTCTAGTTTGGTCCAATAACGCTCTTGAAATTGCCTGGTGTATCCACCAAGATGCGTAGGTAGAGAATTTATAACCTTTAGTATGATCAAATCTTTCCACTGCTCTCATTAAACCGACATTACCTTCCTGAATTAAATCGGTTAAAGGCAATCCTCTGCCCATATACCTCTTAGATATGCTGACTACGAGCCTTAGGTTAGCTTTTACAAACCTCTCTTTCATATCACATGCACGTTCTGCATACGCTCTCACAAAAGCGGTAAGGCTCTCTATTCTTTTTGTTAGATCTTTTTCACTGATACGGCTTTTGCTACCGGTTTTGCTTTGTCTTTTAAGTAGGCTATCTCTTTTCTTTCTTACCTTCTCGGCATTAATAGTCAACTCCAATGCTTTGGCTTCACACTTTTTAATTTGAGATGAAACCTCAACTTCTTCTTTAGCCGTTAAAAGAGATTCAACTGCCATATCTTTAAAATATACATAGAGAAGTCTGAACTGCTCATCAGGAGTCCATTTAGTTTCTTCTTGTTCCTCTACAACCGGGCTGTCTTCGACCTCAAAGGTAAATTCAGGTTCATCATCGGCCATTCCATTATTTCTGATTGCAACAGATGGAAAAGCCTGATCCTCTTCCTGATTAAATTCTTCAAGTCCCCCAACCTCAGTTGGAGCTTGTTCAACATCTCTAAATTTTGCTGATTTCATAATCGCACCTTTAACTAAATAAATTATATTGTTGATATATTAACGCTGCCCCGGTAAACAACCTTGATATGAGCTGCTACAACATTAACACTATACGACCTTTGCTACTTAATGTCAAGAACTTTCTTCGCATTTGCAAAAAAAGTTTATGAAGTTTAATTATTCAATGATAAAGGGGGATTGCAACGCCTTTCTACGCACAAGCTAACAAAAAAAGAGCTTGCCTTGCCCTTTGGATATCATTCTTCGGTATTATCCTGTTCCAAAGACTCATTATAGACCCTACCTCTTTGTAAACTTTCAACAAACACATCCCCGCCCTCTTTGCTTTGATAAAGCGTTGAGAAATTCCATGCCTCTCGGGCTGTTTCAAACTTACCAACCTTAATGAGGTTCCAATCCTCTTCTCTTGAATTTGTGGCTTGAACAATATAGGCATCGTACCCTTTATCCTGGAGTTCGCTGACTGCTTCATTGGCATCATTGAGATTTTCAAAAGCTGCAACCTGTATAGTCTATATATCTCTATCTCCGGCAAACCACTTCCTTCAGACCCTGGTTCCGCCGTATGAGATAATTCGCTCATAAGGGTAACTTTGGTTTCGCTTGACTCAGAGGTGGTAATATCTTGAAGCTGCCGACCATCTAAATGTGAATCAGCTGTAGAGGGCTCACCTATATCGCTCTTTGTTATAGTACCGGGAGCAGATGAAACATTATGAATTTCATTCTCCGAATCCCCCTCTCTTATGTTGGCCACTTCTTCAATAACCTCGGGCCCTTTATTAGCAGCACTTTGACTCGTTTGAGAGTGATCCTGAGAATTCCCGATTAATTGATCTCCGCTGAATTCGGTATCCTCAACTTTCATTCCAACATAGACTCCGACGGCAAATACTAGAATCAAAGTCAACAAGTAACCGCTACCGCGTTTTTTCTTATTAGAACCTGCAATGATGAGTTTTGGTTTTAATTCTTTCATCTTAACACCCCAATATTAAATACCCCTATCTTTGACTAACTCTCATGAACCCAGTTCCCCTCTGGTGCCGAAGGGGGGATTTGAACCCCCACGAGCGCAGTGCCCACTGGATTCTGAGTCCAGCG
>DAOVUC010000201.1 GCA_030632765.1 Candidatus Dadabacteria bacterium | reverse complement strand
TGAAATTTTTGACAAAGTTTTAAGTGATGAGCGGATAAGTTCTGAAGAAGCTCTTACACTCCTTAAAAACGCAGATACTATAAAATTAGGATCATTGGCTGACTCCGTAAGAAGAAAATTCCATCCCGACGGCACGGTTACTTTTGTTGCCGATACAAATCCTAACTATACGAATGTATGTGATACAGAATGTTTATTCTGCGCGTTTTGGAGACCGCCTAATGCATCAGACGCCTATACGCTGAGCGTGGATAAAGTAATTGAGATTATGCGGACCTCTTACCATAACGGAGCCACTACAGTGCTGCTGCAAGGCGGTCACAATCCTGAGATAGGGCTTGACTACTACCTTGAACTGGTCAGAAGAACAAGAGAGGAAATACCTGATCTTCACTTTCATGCTTTCTCGGCGCCTGAGATAAGCGCAATGGCAAAATACACAGGCATTACTACCCAAGAAGTACTAGAGCAGCTCTGGGACGCTGGGCTACGTACAATTCCCGGAGGGGGAGCTGAGGTGCTTTCAAACCGTGTTCGAAAAAAAATCAGCCCACTTAAAATTGACGCCGACCAGTGGATGAGAGTAACTAGAGAGGCTCATCTCCTTGGTTTTAAAACTACTGCTACAATGATGTTCGGACATTTTGAGGAAGATGAGGATATAGTTGAACACTTAGAAAGGATACGTACTCTACAAGATGAGACGGGGAATTTCCTGGCATTTATCCCCTGGACATTTAAACCAAAAAACACTTTTCTCGAAAGAAAAATCCCCACTGAAATAGGAGGAGACAGGTATTTGAGGGTGCTTGCGTTATCCAGAATTTATCTCGATAATTTTGCTCACATTCAAGGCTCCTGGTTTACTCAGGGGAACAAGGTGGGCACTGTCTCGATGTACTATGGGGCAAGCGATCTTGGTGGCACTCTGTTTGATGAGAACGTACTTACATGCGCTGAGAATAAATACCGCTCAAGTCTGGACGAGCTTGTGCATATGATTAAATCAGCTGGTTTTAAACCTGCTCAGAGAAATACCTTCTACGAAGTGCTAAATCGCTTTTAGGATTTACACTTCATATTATGTTTCAAATTTCTTGTACTTAAGAATATTGATTCTCCAAGAGTTGCCCGTGAAATCTAAAAGACATTCCATGTGAGATAAGTACATTAAAATAAAATCAAAGAATTCATACGCTGAACTCGTATATATCGTTTGTTTGGTGAAATCCCCAATCTCGATAGAATCCAGAGATTGATACTCTGAGGGCGAGAGCTCAAAATCAATCCCGCCTTCCCTTATGCTTCCACTCGCTTCACCCTGCCCGATAGTGATATAACCTTGGGAGTCGTATTTAGAAACTGAGAACATAAGCGGCATTGTCTCACTATCTACAAGCCTGGAGGCAAGGAAATCATCTAATTCTGATATATGTATTATCTTTTCCTCATAAATGGTCTCATTCATTATTCCCTTATAGTATCCGAAAGCTTGTTTTATAAAAGTCTCTTCATCTTTGTTCTTAGCGCTTTGAGAAGGAGCGGGAGTTTGATGAAGGGTGCGACTTATTTGTTGTACTGTAGGATTTCTTTTGAAATGCCTTGCCGTTTCCACTTGAGGTGCTTTTGTTTTTGCTTGAGTAATTATTATTATTAGTCTTCTTATTCGATTTATTCTCAATTTTATTATTGTGCTTCACGTGGGGTTTGTCATAGCTCTTTACATTAGGGGTATTTTTACTTCCTGCACTCTGGCGGTTCTGAGAAAATTTATTGACCCCGGATTTGACAGCTCTTGGTGTATTTCCAGGTTTTGTTAACAGGGAGGGTTTTTGCTGTCTTAAATCCTGGTTGAATTTGTTCTTTCCATTTGAATTTGGTGATGTTTTGTAAGACTGTTTGTTTGTCTCTTTTTGTTGATTGTGTTTATATGTTTTCTCACTTGGAATATTTGAGTTGCCGCGACTTCCAATTTTATTTGGGACCCCGGTTTTATTCGTGACCCTGTGCTCTTTGTTTACCTGGTTTGATCTCTCAAATCTTGCACTATCTTTAGTTTTTATAAAAGGGTTTCTCTCTATTTTGGGCCTGTAGACATTGTATGTCCCGCCGTTTATGACATTTACGTTCTCCTTCCCTCTTAAGACAACATTATTTTTATCCACAATAGTGTGAGTGACTAACTTCCTGTTAGAGCGCTTCTCAACGTAATGCTTGTCGGGGCCGTAGTTAATGACCTTGTTATTTACGCGCTTAATGTTGGTGATGTTCTTGCTGTTCCTAAATACAATAGTATCGTGAGGATTAGGTATTGCCGCTTTGCCCGCGTGTTTATGGTGTCCGAAGCGGTGTGAGGGCAAAAACACACTGTGTCGGGCGGGCGGGCGGTAATTATGTTGATTGTAGTAGTAATCGTGGTAGTAATGGTGTTTTTTATGGTGGTGCTTATAGTGATAAGGTTTGTAATAATAAGATTTATATATGTTGAAGTTAATTCCAATCTCAACAAAAAAACCTCTGTCGGGCGGCAGCGGAGACCATCCTATATATTCGGGGCTTTGCTGCCAGCTAACCCAAGCGGGCGCCCAGGTGGTTCCGGGGATCCATATCCAGCCCTGATAGTCATCATAGACCCATCTTCCGTAATGATATGTAGCCCAGCCCCATGGCTCATAAGATATCCATATCCAACCCTGGTCTGAGAACGCCCACCTACCATCGGTGTAGGGTTTCCACTCCGGGCCGACATTATAGGGCTGCCATACATCGCCAAATTCAACGTGGGGCGACCATCCGCCGTATGGTGAGAGTTCTTCATAGAACAAATCTATATCAACGTATGTTTGCGCCTGGGCACGGTTCTCTAAAATAACTCCAGACAAAATTGTGAAAAACCCCCCTGTTATTAATATTATGGTTTTCATTTAGTCTCTCCTTTTCCGCATTTAGAATCGAAGCTCGCATTTAATTGCAAACCAGGATTGTGATACTTGTTACAATATTAAACTTGCAGCGGAGCTATATGGTTTCATGTTATTTCGGATGTCCGTGTGTTGCAGAGTGCCAAAGGGTATTATTGTGCGGCAATTATGCTTAAGGTTCTTAAATATATGATGGGATTATCTGGTTACGTAGAGGTATATAGATTTAAATTCAGGTTAGTAGTTTTTCGTAAATCTCTTTGTACTTTTTGCCGGACATTCTCCAGGAAAAGTCTTCCTTCATAGCTCTGGCAATTAACTTCGACCATGCTTTATTGTCCTCAAATACGGAGATAGCCCTTAAAAGTGCGTCGAGCAAACTTACCTTGGAGAATTCATGAAAAATGAATCCGTTACCGTTTTTATTATCCTCCGTATAGTCTTTGACAGTGTCCAAAAGCCCGCCTGTTCCTCTGACAACGGGTATTGTGCCGTACCTAAGCGCAATAATCTGCCCCAGTCCGCAGGGCTCAAAACGTGAGGGCATCAGCAGCATATTTGCACCCGCATAAATCTTTCTTTCAAGCTCTTCACTTGGTTTAATTGTAATAGAGAGATTCGTACGGAACTTCCGGTTCGCTTTTCTTAGCATTTGCTCAAAACGAGCCTCTCCTGAGCCAATTATTGCTACCTGATACCCCAAATCGAAAATCTGAGGTAGAGAGTCAATTAGAAGATCCAGCCCCTTTTGCTCGTTGAGTTTAGATACAAAACATAAAACCGGATATTCCTCACTTCCGCTAAGGCCAAGCTCTTTTCTTAATTTTTGCGTATTGATAGTTTTAGCGCTTATGTCTTTGGCGCTGAATTTTGAATAGATCACACTGTCTGACTCGGGGTTCCATACATCATAATCTATTCCATTTAAAATACCGATCAGGTTATTAGACTTCCTTGATACCCATTTTAAAACGGCGTCAAGACCATGGCCGTATTCGCGCTTCTTAATTTCCTCCGCAAATGTAGGGCTCACTGTGCTTACCAGATCCGAGTAAAGTATTCCGCCTTTTAGAAGGTTAACTTTTCCGTATAGCTCTAGCCCTTGAGAGGTAAACAGGAACCCGGGAAGGCCG
>DAOVUC010000069.1 GCA_030632765.1 Candidatus Dadabacteria bacterium | reverse complement strand
GCATTTAGTCTGTAGTAAAGATCCTCTCTGAAATTCCCCTCTGCTACCTCTTTCTCAAGGTCTTTATTTGTAGAAGCTATTATTCTTACGTCTATCGGGGAGGGTTTTTCACTCCCTAAGCGATAGAGCTTTTTCTCTTCCAAGATGCGAAGTAGCTTTGTTTGCAGCTCATGCGGCATATCTCCTATTTCATCTAAGTGAAGTGTCCCTCCGTCTGCTTCTTCAAAGCGGCCTTGTCTTGAAATAGAAGCACCTGTAAAAGCACCCTTTTGATAGCCGAAAAGTTCGCTCTCGAGAAGCTCCTTTGGTATGGCGGCAATATTTACGGCAACAAGTTTATTGTTTCTTCTCATGCTATTGGAGTGAATTGCGTGGGCTACCAGTTCTTTCCCGGTTCCACTCTCACCGTTTACAAGCACTGTTATATCCCTCTCAGCTACGCGTCCTATCATTTTGTAGATATTTAGCATTGCCTGTGACTGTCCTACTATATCCTGAAGTGTATCAACTTCACTATTCTCAGCACGTAATATGTCTAATTTTTTAGAGTTCTCGTAACTTTCAATAGCTCTTTGTACTGTGATTCTTATCTCGTCAAGATCAAAAGGTTTGGCTATGTAATCATAAGCGCCTTGTTTCATAGCTTCGATAGCATTTTTCACCGTATTTTGAGCGGTAATAATTATTACGGGGGAATCTATGCCCTCAGTCCTTATTTCTTTCAATACATCAAAACCAGTCATATCAGGCATGGTTATGTCGAGTATGATTGAGGAGAAGCTGCCAGATAAAGCCTTATCAATACCCTCGGAACCGTTTTCTCCGTATTCGACTTCGTACCCTGCTTTTTCAAGGCACTTGCCGAGCACCCATCTTATACTTTCTTCATCATCTATAACGAGTATTTTTCTTTTCATAATAATCCAGTTCAATATTTAAAGTTGATTAACTGTTGCTAATTTATAGACACCGGGAGATATACTGTAAATATAGACCCTTTTCCCAATTCGCTTTCTACCAATATCGCTCCTCCGTGTTTAGCTATTATCTGATAAGCTAAAAATAAGCCCAGACCGGAACCTTCTTGCTTAGTAGTATAGAATGGACTAAAGATTTTTTCTAGAGAGTCTCTAGCAATCCCATGTCCATTATCCCCGATATCCACAGAAATTGCTTTTTGTCCCTTTAGCTTATGCTCTGTAATCCATCTTGTAGAAATTTCGATCTGTCCTTCACCCTGTATTGCATGGGAAGCGTTCTTTATCAGGTTTAAAAAAACCTGTTTAAGGGAGTTCCTGTCACCTTGAATTGGGGGAAGAGTGATATCATAGTTCTGCTTGTATTGAATATTTCCTTGTGCGTCAGACAATGACTCAAGATATATAATTTCCATGAGAATGTCGTGGATGTCCAATGGTTCCAGAACCTCTTGTGCAACAGGTTCGAGTTGTTTCATCGAATCAAGTAATGAGCTTAATCTATCTACTTCCCTGGTGATGATTTCAGCGCATTTTATCGTCTCTATATTTTCAGTTTCATCCGCGAGTAATTGAGAAGCTCCTCTTATACCGCTAAGCGGGTTCTTGAGTTCATGAGCAAGTCCTAACATGAGTGTCTCAAATCTTGAAGTTGATATTTCTTGTATACTCTTACTACTTAGGAACTTTGTAGCCGTCATGTCTTTAATTTGTAAAATGGCCCCTTTTATATTGCCTTTAGTAGTAAATAAGGGTGATACTATTGCTTGAATGGAAATCTTCTCTCCGCCCCTAAGGGTGGGATTCATTTCGTCTCCAAATATTGTTCGTTCTTCTTCAAGGGCCCTTTTTGCTAATTGTTCCAGCTCAATAGGCATGAATAAATTTGAGGTTTTTCCCCGTGCTTTTTGTCTGGAAATTCTAAATGTGGTTTCAGCATTATCGTTCATATCCAATATCGAAAAGTTTTGATCAAGGATAATTATGCTTTCAGGGAAGGCATCAAATATTTCTTTATAATTGACATTCTTTTTGCCGCTTACCTTGTCTGTCATGAAGCTCTTCCTAAAGCTCTTCTATTCTGATAAAGTTGGTCTTTCCTGTAATTGCTTTGAATTTGCTGATTTCTCTAAGAGCGGATAGGAGATCTTTCTCCCGGGCATCATGAGTCATGATTATGATCGGCACATCACCCCCTCCGAGGTGCCTGCTTTTCTGAATCACTGATTCAATGCTGATATTATGTTTCCCTAAACTGCTTGTGATATTCCCTAATATTCCGGGTATATCGGCAGCTTGGAACCGTAGATAATACTTTGTTGTTATATCACTCATTTTTATGAGCGATGAGTTCCCTTTGCTCCCGTATGGACGAGGTGTCCTAGGATGAGCGTTTCCTAAGCCCATGTGTTTGGCGATATGCAGTACATCACTTACGACCGCGCTTGCAGTGGGCATCATGCCTGCCCCCATTCCGTAGAGCATAGTAGGCCCTACAGCATCCCCTACTACATATATTGCGTTAAAAGCACCTGAGACGTCCGCAAGCTGTGTGCCTTTTTTTACAAGTGTAGGATATACGCCCGCTTCAAGTCCCTTCTCTCTTGATTTAGCGATTGCCAGAAGCTTGATTTTATATCCAAGCTCGTCAGCGTAGGCGATATCAAGGGATGTAACATCTCGTATACCTTCTACGTGAATCTTGTCGAAATCCAAGAAAGTTCCGAATGATAGCATTATCAGAATCGAGAGTTTATGTGCAGCGTCGACGCCGTCAATATCAAAGGAGGGATCGGCTTCGGCATACCCTTTTTCCTGCGCTTCTCTTAATACATCATTAAATTCATATCCGTACTCCGTCATTGTGGAGAGTATATAGTTTGAAGTTCCATTCATTATTCCGTGAATCGACAGGATATTATTTGCTGCGTAGCTTTCCTGAGTGGATTTTATAATAGGTATCCCGTCCCCTACACTGGCCTCAAAACCGATTTCTACTCCTTTCTTGGCGGCTTCTGAGAAAATAGTTTTTCCATAATGGGCGAGTAGCGCTTTATTAGCTGTTACTACGTGTTTGCCATTTTCGATAGATTTAAGCACAAAGTCCTTGGCTATTTTTGTACCGCCAACAAGCTCAATAACAATGTCAATCGAGTCATCATTAATTAATTCCCACGCGTCTGCCGTTAATTTCTTTTTGGGGAGCCGGATTTGTCTTTTTCTATCGGGATCATTGTCGGCAATCCTCTTTAAATTAAGGGTAATGCCGGTTCTGTTTTCAATTATCTCTTTATTTTGATTAAGTACTTTTATTACTCCGCAACCTACAGTTCCGGCACCGATTAGACCTACATTGACTACGCTCATATACATCTCCTTAAGGGACAAGATATAATCAGAAGATTTTGAACTAGGAATTATACATCATTTTATTTGACTTTGAATTAAAGCGGGCTTAAATTAATACGCATCCGTGGGGCCGTAGCTCAGCTGGGAGAGCGCATGAATGGCATTCATGAGGTCGAGGGTTCGATCCCCTTCGGCTCCACCAATGATTTCAAGGACTTACAACACCCCCTCAATTTTATACTTGCTGGCACGAATTATCACAAAAGTAAAAAAATATCCCGTCCCGCTCTAACAAAACATTCTCTAGTTAGACAATAAATCAAGATTCGGAGTAGCAGTTGACATCGAAGAATAAATCGCTATTATTAAATTTAATGAGGTTTATAAGTCTATTTCTAATTTTTAGCATAGCATTGTGCTATAGCGGTGTCTGCTCAGCAATAGTTTTTGAAGCTAAAAGCGCAGAGACTATGGGCTCTCATTGTGATATGGTAGATCATGATGATGCTGATAGTACGGATGAATCTCAAGTATTCATTCAAAATACCAGCACGACTGATACAGAAAATTCCGAATGTTGTTATGAAGGATTAACCTATTCATCAATAGAATATAATTCAACATACAAAGCTTTAGATGTTCTATATTTATTAGATTTTCCTAGTTATTTAGATTCAAACAACTCTAACAATATAGATTTAATAACCACTAGAAGTTCTCACGACCCACCGGATATATACTTATCCGTTTCTAGCTTTTTACTATAATCACCACTCCTAATACATCTATCGATCAAGGATAGTGAATTATTGCTATCGTGGTCTCTCTATATCTATTCTTTCGTAAAATTTTTTAGGAAATTTATATAACCTCCATTTTGTGAGGTTGTAATTAGTAGTTAAGAAACGGAGAAAAATAATATGAAGTTATTCCAAATTATATTATTCGCTACATTAATTTTCGGAATTAATGCAAAAGCTGAGACTGTAAAATTAGCTTCACTAGTCCAGGAAGCCAGCGAAAATAACCCTATAATTAAAGCTTCAAAAGCCAGGTGGGAAGCATCTACCATGCGTCCTTCTCAAGAAGGTTCTTTACCCAACCCCATAATAGGCGGAAGAATCAAAAATGTCAGTTTCTCCGATATAACTTTAGGAGAAGACCCAAGGTCCGATATTCAAGCTTTTGTAAGTCAGGAAATACCTTTCCCCGGAAAACTTTCTTCCAAAGAAGAAATAGCACAACAAGAATCTGACTCTCAGAGATGGCTTTCTGATGCAATAAGCAGAAAAGTGATCGCTGATTTAAAAGAAGCTTACTTTGATTGGTTCTTTGTTAACAAATCCATAGAGATCACTAATAGAAATAAGGTGTTACTTCAGAAATTTACTAAGATCGCAGAGGTAAAATATGAAGTAGGAATGGGGATACAGCAGGACGTTTTGAAGGCTCAGGTCGAAATATCGGGATTTATCGAAAGACTGGAACTTTTAGCAAAAAGAAAAGAAATTGTAGAGACGAAAATAAAAAAAATATTGAATCGCCCGCTTGACTCTCCACTCGGAGAGCCGGAGGAAATCACGAAATCAGAACTCACTACGTCACTCTCTGAAATTACTTATGCAACATCTGAGAATGCTCCCTTACTTAAATCAAGCTCCGAAATAGTTGATAGCAGAGAAGAGTCCTTAAAACTAGCTAAAAAACAATACTTGCCCGACTTTATATTAGGAGCTACTTACTTTAACCGGGACGGTGGAAATGGTGATCTGGATGATATATGGCAAATTAGTCTCGGTTTAAGGATTCCGCTTTACTACTGGAGAAAAGAAAAGTTTGGAGTCAGGGAGGCAGCGCTGGATATTTCAGAAGCTCGAGAAAACTACGAATCTACAAAAAACAATCTCCTGTTTGACGTCAAAGACAATTACATAACAGCAACCACAGCTGAAAGGCTTGTTGAACTCTATCAGAGAGGAATTATTCCTCAATCCACACTATCGCTTGAATCTGCAATCTCGGGTTATCAGGTTGGGGATATAGATTTTTTAACACTACTAAATAACCTGATCACTCTGTTCAACTTTGAACTTGAATATTACCAACAGCTTACAGAATATCAGAAAGCTCTGGCACGAATTGAGGAAATTGCCGCTATAGAGTTGATTGGCAATGGTATAGCCGATTCGGGAGATGCCATAAAGAATAATGAAAATATGGGAGAAGAAGAATGACAAAAACCAATAAGCACAAAATTTTTGGGATAGTTTTAGTCTTAATAATCGCAACTTTTGTTCTTTATACATACGGTTCAAATATCCCCTTGATTAATAAAATCCCAATTTTCGCAGGTGATAATGAACACGAGTACAGACCTGTATTCGATGAGCAGGGTGAAATAGATTATTGGACCTGCACTATGCATCCGTCAGTCCGCTTGAGGGACCCGGGCAAATGCCCGATCTGTAGTATGGACACAGTACCGGTATGGGGAAAAGGCAATACTCAGACGGAGCCCGTCACACAAGCAAAAATGGAAGATCAAGACAGCGCAGAAGATAGAGAAGACATGGCTGGCATGCAAGGTCATGACTATAGCACTATGGGGGTTCGCGCGAAACCAAGCAATGGTGATGAGGTGAAGTCTACATTTTCAGTAAGTCCTGAGAGGCAGCAATTAATTGGCGTAAAGACAGAACCTGTTATGGTCAGAACTTTAGATAAAAAAATTCGTACAGTAGGGATGGTAACGCTGGATGAAAGCAGGATATATAACGTTCAGACTAAATTTAGCGGGTGGATTGATAGGGTATACGTTGATTACAAATGGCAGCATGTGAATATCGGTCAGCCGCTGTTTTCGATCTATAGTCCGGAACTAGTTACAGCGCAAGAAGAATATTTGCTGGCTCTTAAATCAAAAAACATCCTGGGCGATAGTAAATTTGCTGATATTTCAAGCGGCGCTAACTCACTTCTTAAAGCGAGCAGGCGTAGGCTTGAGCTTCTGGATGTTTCGGCGAGTCAAATCAACGAGCTCGAAAGAACCCAGGAAGTTAAAACGAACTTAACTGTCTCCTCGCCTGTTGAGGGGCATGTAGCGCAGAAAAATGCATTTGAGAATATGCATGTGGAGCCCAATTGCCCTATATATAAAATCACCGACCATACAATAGCGTGGGTACAGGTAGACATATACGAAAATGAAATATCTATGATTAAGTTAGGGCAGAAGGCTAAAATGACCCTGGCTTCTTTTCCGGGTGAGGTATTTGAAGGAGAGGTTACTTTCATCTGGCCTCATATAAACTCTGAATCAAGAACTGTGAAAGCGCGTCTTGAGTTCCCAAACCCTGATTTGCGGCTCCTGCCTGAAATGTATGCAGATGTGACGCTTGATATCCCGATGGGAGAGAAACTAACGATACCCAACAGCGCTGTTTTGAGAACAGGCAAGAAGGACATAGTTTTTGTCGATAAAGGGAACGGAAATATTGAGATAAGAAGAGTGGAGCTTGGCCAAAAGGCAGGGGGTTATTATGAGGTGCTTCGAGGTTTAAAAAAAGGTGAGCGGGTAGTTTCGAGAGCTAATTTTCTTATTGACGCCGAGAGTAAAGTTCAAGCCACAATTGCAACGTGGGGCGAAGAACCACAAAGTGATCAGGATACAACTCAGAAGTTAGAACTCCGTTTGGAACAAGAAACAGAAGACAATTCTACGACTCAGCAACCGGAGTTAAACAATAACTAAAGCTTTCATGCGATACAGGTTCTTATACTCGTCACAGGGAGATAAGTAATGATAGAAAAAATTATTGAGTACTCGTCAAAAAACAAATTTCTAATAATTATTCTGGTACTTTTCATTGCCGCATGGGGATTTTGGGCCATGAGGAATACACCCCTTGACGCGATCCCTGATCTATCTGACGTTCAGGTGATAGTGTTCACAGAATGGTCCGGCAGAAGCCCGGACCTAGTAGAAGACCAGATTACATATCCTATAACTACAACCATGATCGCGGCTCCTAATGTGAAATTCGTCCGCGGTCAATCTTTCTTTGGCCTCTCCTTCGTCTATGTAATCTTTGAAGATGGAACAGATATGTATTGGGCAAGGAGCAGAATTCTTGAATATCTAAACGAAGTGTCTGGGAAGCTCCCTGAGGGAGTCACACCAACTTTGGGACCTGACGCAACAGGAGTAGGATGGGTCTACCAATATGCCCTGGTTGATGAATCGGGCAAAAACGACTTAGCCGAGCTCAGGACATTTCAGGACTGGTATCTTCGCTACTGGCTTGAATCGGTTCCCGGAGTCGCAGAGGTGGCAAGCGTAGGGGGTTTCGAGAAGCAGTACCAGGTGGAGAAAGACCCCAATAACCTAACCGCTTACGATATTTCGTTAGAGAATGTAATAACGGCTATCAGGAG
>DAOVUC010000025.1 GCA_030632765.1 Candidatus Dadabacteria bacterium | reverse complement strand
TGAGGCTATAGCAGCAAAGGGGGATTTTGAAACGAAGTTTTCAAACAGAGAATTCCCTGAGGACGCAAGAGAAGTCCATCTTGGCAAAGACGATAACAGAACAGTACTTGATTTAGTGGTCCAATCCTCTGAAAATCTCAAAAGCCGCGGAGAGGCTAAAAGATTGATACTCCAGGGTGGTGTGAGTATTGAGGGGGAGAAAGTAACAGATATTAACAAAGTAATCCCTAACTCAGTATCACTTCAGGTGAGGATTGGCAAAAAAGAATTTGTGGTTGTTAAAATAACATAGAAACAAGTGAGCCTGTAAGCCGAATTCTGTCTTGGACAATCATTCATCTGGGACGCTCATTACTGAGCGCCTCGAGCAACATACCCGGAAGCTTAAGACGGGCCGCCTCATTTTTCCTGAGAAAAAGCACTTCCCTATTTTGTCTTTCTCCAAGCGGGGTTTACCGTGCCGCGGGTTGTCGCCAACCCACGCGGTAGTCTCTTACACTGCCTTTTCACCCTTACCGGTTCTTCATAGCGAAAAACTTAGGCGGTATGTTTTCTGTGGCACTTTCCATTGCCTCACGACACCTGGGTGTTACCCAGCGCTCTGCCCTATGGAGTTCGGACTTTCCTCCAGTTTCTGCAATAATGCAAAAACCAGCGATTGCCCAGCTCACTTGTTTCTATATTTAAAGATATTCGTCGATTGCCAGGTTTGCAAGTCTGTCCGCTTCACTGTTAAGTTCTCTTGGGATGTGCTGTATCGTTATGTTCTTGAAGTTTTGTAAGAGCTGCTTAGCTTTTTTGTTAAGTGTAATGATTTCCGGATGACGGACCTTCCAGATTCCATTAATTTGGTTGGCTACTAATAGTGAGTCGGTAAAAATCTTTATTTGCCTTTCTTTAAGGTTGTTTGCTGATTCAAGAGCAGTAATAAGGGCTGTGTATTCTGCCTGATTATTAGTTTTTGTTCCTAAGTACTTCTTAACTTCGCGGTTTTTATCTTTGGTTTCCCGAATAAGGACTCCTATTCCGGAATTGCCCGGGTTTCCCCTCGCAGCGCCGTCAATGTATATCTCTACAGAACTATTGTCGAGGTCCTCAATGGGGAGTCTATTCTGTTTCGGCTTCACTATTTGATTCTTCTTCACAGTAAAGGATTTTCTTGCAACTTGGGCACTGTATGATTCTTGATAGAGTTAATATTTCATTAAACAGCTGGGCGGGAATATTCATGTTGCATCCCGTGCAAACCTCATTTTTAGCAATAGCAAGCACTTCTCCATTTTTTGTTTTAATCTTTTCATAGAGGGGAAGCAATTCTGGACTTATTGTTTGTACAATTTTTACTTTTTCTTCCACCTTTGGTTCATAAACAATTTTTATTTCCTCTAATTTCTCTTTATAATCGCTGATCTTTTCTTGGTAATCGTTTTCTTTGTTTGCTAACTCTTCATTCTTTTCAGCAATTTGAGCCTCAAGTTTCTCAATCTTTTCCATTTCGTCCAAAAGTTTTTCTTCTAGATCATAATTCATTCTTTTGGTCTCTGTGATTTCTTTTTGGAGAGCCTGGTATTCCTTATGGGTCTTTATTTCAAAAAGCCTTTCTTCAGACTTCTTTATTGTTTCTTCATTCTGGCTTAGTTCATTTTCTAATTCGGATTTTACTTTTAAGAATTCTTCTTTTTTGTTATTAATACTTAATATTGATTCTTTTGAGGATTGAAGTTCTTGTTCGAAAGCGGATATTTTTTTTGGGTATTCCGTTAAGTGTACTTCTAGTTCGCTAAGCTCCATATCTATCTGTTGAAGCACCTCGAGAACTGAGATTTGTTCTCTCATTTGTCCCTCCATATTGCGTTTGTTATATATTTTGAATGATGATACTGAGTGGAACTTCTTTGGGGTGAAGAAATCACCAGGATGTTAATGATTGAGTAGTTTGTTGTCTCGCCTTTTTTATCCATAAAATGATTAAAAACTGTTAATTTTTGGGCCCACCCGGACTCGAACCAGGGACCAACGGATTATGAGTCCGCCGCTCTAACCAACTGAGCTATGGGCCCTCTGTGTGACTTAGCAAACGTCCTATTCTAAATAACTATCCTAACCTTGTCAATAAATATCAGACGGCCTATGAAAATTACGGATATTAGAGTTGCAAATATTAACAATGAGAGGGCTTAAACTAGGATTTATTTTCTAGATGCGTAATTCTTCGCTCTAAGATGCTTATAGTATTCAAGCACTTTAGAAATATAGTCAGTTGTTTCAGGGTAAGGAGGGATCGTGAATCCATGTTTTATTACAGAGCCTTTCCCAGCATTATAAGCGGCGAGAGATAACTTAAGATCTCCATCGAAATAATCCAGTAAATCCTTTAGATATTGAACTCCGCCTTCCATATTTTCTTTAGCATCAAACGGGTCATCTACTCCATAATCACTTGCCGTTCCCGGTATTAGCTGCATCATTCCCTGTGCATTTTTTAGAGATACAGCATCGGGATTGAAGTTCGATTCAGCCTTTATGACCGCTTTTACCAGATAAGGGTCTACATCGTGTCTTTCACTAATCAGAATAATCTCTCTATCATATTCTGTTGAAAAGCTATTTGATATATTTGTCCCGTTTGCTGGCTTAACTATTTTATATTTTGCAAGTGCGGAACGGTTAAAAACTACTGTCGGCATTTTATTGTTACACTCGAGAGTCTCATGGATTCCTGATCTTTCTATAAGAATAATACAATTTGAAATCTCGAGTACCTTAACATTATCTGTGTTAATGAGATCTAGTGTTTCACCTTCCACATATTTCCCAAGCTCACCGGTAACAGGATTCTTTATCAATGCTTTTGTAGTTGTTCCCTGAGTAATTGTCCCTAAGAGGATTAACTGTAAGTTAGATTTAGAGACCTCTACAGAAAGCAATTCATTCTCATCAGTCTTATCGGTTGATTGCAGCCCGTCGTCTGCAAAAGTACCGTAAGTATCTACTGAATAGGATATGTTTGGGTGAACTAAAAGTAATATTGGAAATACTAGTACCAACAATAGGATTTTATTCATATATGATGCTCAATACAGTATAGATTCAGAATATATGATTAACCCGAAAAAGTAAACAATAAATATTTACTTACGGCTTGCTGCTATCTTCTGTATTTTTACAACGAACCTTCGGTACTTGTTCAAAGTCTAAGCTTTTATAGCTCATCAGTCGGTATAAATAAAAGAAAAGAGCTATGACTGTTTTTGAACAGCACATAGCTCTTAATTTTTTGGATTTGATAGTTTTTGAGTAAATAAAACAGAAAAAATGTTCTACTTCTTTTTTATGGGATAAAACTTGTATGATTTAACATCTTTTCCGTCTTTGGTCTTTTTCACTGTTCCTATGGTTACGCCCATTTCCTGTCCAATTATAAGACCTTCAGGATCATCAGTCTCAACCTGCGCCATGACTCTTACGCTCTCTGGAAAGTCGACCAATGCCAACGCGTATGGTACCGGAAACTCAGGCATGCTTCTTCTTACCACTGTGAAGGAATGAAGCTCCCCTTCAGCGCTTATCATCTTCTCTTCTATTTCGTCTGAAAAACTTACGGGGTCAGCCATGTATTTTGGGAATGTCCAATTGTCAGATTCTTTTGAATATCCTCCAACTAGCCTTACTTTACCGGCGTCATCAAATGCAAATAGTTCGGGAAACATAACTTCTTCGTTTTCTAAATTCTGAGCCATAACTGCAATATCTCCTTAGGGAAGTTTAATGTGGAATATATATTACATCCATTTTTAATTAAGTCTAGAGGTCATCATGGCCGCGTTTGTAAACGTTCTAAAATCTTTGTAGAATAAAGCCCCGTGAGTCAAATAGTTCCAAAAGCACTTACAATTGCAGGTTCAGATTCTGGTGGCGGTGCGGGGATTCAGGCCGATTTGAAAACATTTACTGCCTTAAGAGTTTTCGGCATGTCTGTCATAACTTCTGTTACTGCTCAGAATACGCAATCAGTCTTGGGAATAAACGATTTGTCACCTGAGTTCATAGAGCTTCAGATAGATGCAGTTGTAAATGACATAGGGGTTGATGCGGTTAAAATCGGTATGCTCTCAACCAAAGAGATTGTCTCGTCAGTTGCTGCAAAAGGAAAAGAGTACGGATTAAAAAACATAGTGTTGGATCCCGTGATGGTAGCAAAGGGGGGGGATCTTTTGTTGAGATCGGACGCACGAGAAACTTTAATAGAAAAGCTTTTGCCTCATGCCTTCATAGTTACACCTAATATTCCCGAAGCAGAGGTTATCACAGGTATCAAAATCTCCACAATAGAAGATATGAAGGGAGCGGCAAAAAAAATAAAATCACTTGGTCCCGAAAATGTTCTAATAAAGGGCGGGCATCTTGATAAATCCTCTGACGCTACAGATGTTCTATATGACGGTAACGATTTCTATGAATTTAAATCTCCAAGGGTTGAAACTAAAAATACTCATGGAACCGGGTGTACATATTCGGCAGCGATTTGTGCGGGATTGGCTAAAGGGTTTCCGATGGTTAAAGCTGTAAAAGAAGCAAAAGACTATGTAACATTTGCTATTCAGAATTCATTTGATATTGGTAGTGGGCACGGTCCGCTTAATCATTTTTGGAAAATTAAATAAAGGAGCAGGTTATGGCTGAAATAATAGACGGGAAAAAGGTCTCAGAACATATAAGGGCGCAGATTGCCGAGGGGGTCAAAAAATTAAAGCAGGAAACTGGCATAACGCCGGGGCTTGCCGCGGTGTTGGTGGGAGAAGATCCAGCGTCAGAGGTTTATGTGAGAAATAAAAGAAAAGCATGTGCAAATGCCGGTATGTACTCGGAGGAGCACAAGCTTCCCGCTGAAACTACAGAAGAAGAGCTCCTTGCGCTAGTCGATAAGTTAAACAACGATCCCAATATACATGGAATATTAGTACAGCTCCCATTGCCAGATCATATAAACGAAACAAAGGTTCTTAGAGCAGTCTCTCTTCTAAAGGATGTTGACGGTTTTCACCCCTATAATGTAGGGCTCCTTGTCGAGGGTAATCCGAGGTTTATCCCCTGCACTCCTCACGGGATTATCAAGATGCTTGAGTTCTATGATATAGATATAAAAGGTAAACAGGCTGTAATTGTTGGCAGAAGCAATATTGTCGGAAAACCTGTCTCTATGCTCCTTCTTCACCGCCACGCTACGGTAACTGTGTGCCATTCACGGACCAAACCGCTTGATGAAGTAACCCGCAGAGCCGATATACTCGTTGCCGCTATAGGGCGCGCTAATTTTATTACCGCGGACATGGTTAAAGAAGGCGCCGTGGTAATAGATGTTGGGATAAACCGCAATGAAGAAGGGAAGCTCACGGGAGATGTGGATTTTGAAGCTGTGTCACAAAAAGCATCATATATAACACCTGTGCCTGGAGGGGTAGGACCTATGACAATATCTATGCTTCTTTGGAATACCCTTGAGTCGGCAAAAAGTTCAGCTCAATAGGCCTCCCTTTCTTAGGATATTAACTCTATATATCTATTTTAAATCTGTGGATAACTTGAAGGTTATAGAAACAAGTTCTATTCACATTAACAGTCAGGATTCATATTTGTTAATTCTAAGTGCCTCTAATCATGGTAGTTTGGGTTTACGAATATTCTGAGATGACTGTGGACAGGGGTCTTGAATTTATGTGCTTATGTTGTTGGTTGATTGTGGATTACTGTTGAGAAGTTGTGAATGGCTCATCTCGTTTTATGACTTTTTTCTTGTCTGGCAAGTTTTTTAGAAGCTCTAATACAGATATCTTCAACTCAGAATGAATGAAATCAGGATCGATTTCGCATATCGGCTCAAGCACAAATCGTCTTAAGTGTGCTCTTGGGTGCGGAATGATTAAATTATTCTCTCTCATAACAAGGTCGTCGTAAAAGATAATGTCCAGATCGATTGTTCTGGGACCCCATTTCTCTCCCCTTACCCTTCCTAGTTTTTCCTCTATCCGATTAAGGTGTGTAAGTAATTCATGCGGAGAAATATCTGTTCTAATTTCAGCGGCACAGTTTATAAAATTTGGCTGATCCTCATTACCCACAGGCTCTGTTTCATAAAGAGAGGAGATTCTGACTATTTCAGCAAAATTCCCTATTTCATCCAGAGCCATTTTGCAGTTGCCTATTGCATCTCCGAGATTACTGCCTATTCCTATGAAAACTCTCTGCATGGTAATTAAACTTAAATCACAATCCTTTGACTATCCAGTGGGTATTCATTATTTTATATAAATAGGGAGGGTCATTTATGGCTCTATTATCAGACAATGTAATCACTGAGAAGCTTGGCAGCTTAGAAGGTTGGGGGCATGAAGGAAACCAGATAGTTAAACAGTTCAAATTCAAGAACTTCATAGAATCAATGGGATTTGTAACCAAAGTTGCTATACTTGCGGAAAGAGTAGATCACCATCCTGATATATTAATTGAATACAGCAGGGTAACTATAACTCTATCAACCCATAGCGAAGGGGGTCTTACAATAAAGGATTTTAATTTGGCAAATGAAATACAGAAAGCCTCTTAATACTACGCGCTAAGGTTTCTTTTCCTTCTCAATTATCTCGTAATCACTCTCATCCAATGTAATCGTCGTTGTACTGCCCTCTTTTAAATTTGTAACTTTATCAGGCTTCTTGCTCCTAAAAGAATTTATGAACCTAAGAGCAGTTAGTACTATTACTCCAATTGCGACCGCAATCCCAATAAACAGTCCAAAAATAGCAAGCACTCCAATTACTAGAAGGACCAAAACTACCATTAGAGGGAAAACGTAAAACGGTGGCTTCCCCCCTTTAAATTGATAGAAATTAATTTGTCTGTTATCCATAGTTGTTAACCTTTAATATTCTCCTATGCCTTTCCATGGCACTTTTTATATTTCTTGCCGCTTCCGCACGGGCAAGGATCGTTTCTGCCTATTTTCTTCTCTTGTCTTCTTATAGGCTTCTTTTTTTCTTCCTCTTCAGATTCTCCTCTGCTTAAGACCATTTGTTGCTGTTCGGCTCTTCGTTGCTTCTCTAAGCGTTCCATATCTGTTTCGCTGACCGGTTGAACTCTAAAAAGTTTTTCGCAGACATCGTTACTTAGACGGTAGATAAGTTGACCAAACATATCGTAACCCTCTCTTTTGTATTCATGTAGCGGGTCTTTCTGTGCATACCCTCTAAGCCCGATACCCTCTCTTAAATGGTCCATATTTAGTAGGTGGTCTTTCCATAGGTAGTCAACTGTTTGCAGCATGACAAATCTTTCAATCTGCCGCATGGTGTCAGAGCTTATGTCCTGCTCTTTTTGTTCATAATATTCATGCACTTTCTTTTGTATATATTCGGAAACATCCTCTTTTTTGACAGCATCTTCGGGCAAATCTTCGAAGTCGATTTCTATATTAAACTGTGCGTGAAGAGATTCTTTTAGCTCCCCAAGGTCAATCGTGTCTGAATTTATTTTTTCCGGCAATGTAGCTTCTGCTAAATCGTCTGAAATATCATCAGCCATCTCAAATAAATTTTCTTTTAGATTCTCTCCGCCCGCCAGGAACTCTTTTCTCTTTGTGTAGATAACGTCTCTTTGGGTATTTAGAACATCGTCATAATCGAGTAGATGTTTTCTAATGTCGAAGTTATGTCCTTCGACTTTTTTCTGAGCATTTTCAATAGACTTGCTGATCATGTGATGCTCAATCGGCTCCCCTTCTTCCCAGCCGAGCTTGTCCATGATGTTGGTAATTGTCTCAGATGCGAAAATTCTCATTAAATCATCTTCAAGAGATACAAAAAAACGTGAAGAACCCATATCTCCCTGTCTTCCCGCCCTTCCTCTGAGCTGATTGTCGATTCTTCTTGATTCATGCCTTTCCGTTCCAATTATATGAAGCCCACCCATCTCAAGCACTCTTTTCTTGTCCTCATCGCAGATTGTTCTGGCCTTAAGTATGGATTCTTCATACAATTCAGGATCAGCTTCAGTTTGATCTACTTTGTATTCTTTTTGTAGAATTTCGTTTGCCAAGTGTTCATGGTTTCCTCCGAGGATGATATCAGTTCCTCTTCCAGCCATGTTGGTTGCAATCGTGACAGCGCCAAGTCTTCCGGCTTGTGCTACAATTCCCGCCTCTCCTTCATGCTGTTTTGCATTTAAAACCTGATGGGGTATTTTGAGCTTAGTCAGCATATTATGGAGTCTCTCCGACTTCTCAATCGAAGTTGTTCCTACAAGCATTGGGCGTCCTTGTTCATTAAGCTCTTTTATCTCTTGTGCTACGGCATTGAACTTCTCGTTCTCAGTTTTATAAATTAAATCGTTTCTATCATCCCTTATCATTGGCTTATGAGTAGGAATTACGTTTACGTCGAGCTTATAGATGTTCTTAAATTCAAATGCTTCAGTATCAGCAGTACCGGTCATGCCGGCTAATTTTCTATACATACGGAAGTAATTTTGGATCGTAATAGTAGCCAAGGTCTGGTTCTCATTTTCGATTTCTATTCCTTCTTTCGCTTCAACTGCCTGGTGCAGACCGTCGCTCCAGCGCCTTCCAGGCATTAGCCTTCCCGTGAATTCGTCAACTATTATGGCTTTGCCGTCCTTTATCATATATTCGACGTCTCGATTAAACAGATTGTGTGCCCTGAGTCCCTGAATCACGTGGTGTAGTAGTTCTAAATTTGCAGGGTCATACATATTAGTTACGCCTAGAGCCTTTTCGACTTTGTTAGACCCCTCTTCAGTAGGAGTAACCTGCCTCGTTTTTTCATCAACGGTGAAGTCTACTTTCGGCTTTAATACCTTTACTACTTTGTCAATTTCATAGTAACGCTCCGTAGAATCCTCAGACGGTCCTGAAATAATTAGAGGAGTTCTCGCCTCATCAATTAATATGCTGTCTACCTCGTCCACGATTGCAAAATTGTGATCCCTCTGTACATAATCATCAAGAGAGAATTTCATGTTGTCTCTTAAATAATCAAATCCAAATTCGTTATTTGTTCCGTAAGTGATGTGGGCTCCGTAAGCCTCTTTTCTCGAGCATTCGACAAGTTTGGTTTTGAAAGCGGATAGTACGTCCAAGTTCTTTTCAGGAGGTATATCCATATCAGCGTACTCGGTAGGCCATACGCTTAAGTTGTTATCAATAGCGTTTTGAGCTCGCTCAGCGTTTTCCCACTCTATCAAGTAAGAAATCTCGTGATTTACTACACCCACGGAAAGGCCCAAAAGTTTATGAATTGACCCCATCCATGTCGCGTCACGTCTTGCAAGATAATCGTTAACAGTAACAAGATGTGCCCCAAAACCTGTAAGACCATTTAGATAAAGGGGGAGGGCTGCGACTAGTGTTTTTCCCTCACCAGTTTTCATTTCCGCAATTCTCCCCTGATGAAGGACTAGACCGCCTATGAGTTGAACATCAAAAGGCCGCATTCCTAGCGTTCTAAGGGCTGCCTCTCTTACTGTGGCAAATGCTTCGGGAAGTATTTCCTCAAGTATGTTTTCTAATCTTTCAGCATGTTCTTCGTCTTCAAGATCGGCATTTCCATTCAAACTGCTTTTTACTTTTTCTATGAAATAGTCTGTTTTATCTTTTAGCGCGGAGTTTGATAGTTTTAATAAGGCTGCTTTGTGTTCATTAACCTTATCAATAACAGAACCAAGTTTCTTTATCTCTCTTTCGTTCTGAGAACCCACAATTTTTTTCATTATGTAAGAAATCATCTTTTAGTAAACCTCCGAAGAATAAGAACCGATTAAAGTATAAGGGTAAAACATATGTATAACAAATTGCATGATTTTATTCGTTTTATAGTGAAATTTCGTATTGTTGCTGTGATAAATAAGTTGTTAAAACTCTTTCCTCTCTAGATTTAATTCCTATGAATGTAAAATGTGTTTTGTTAAAATTGTTCTAGTAGAACTTAATCATTGAGCATCAAAATTCAATTAAGTTCTACTGAAACTACTGTGGAAGTTCCTGACTTATTAGAGGTGATTCCGATTAGAGAATTTACTTCCTGCATTGTCTTTTTGTTGTGACTAATTAAAACTACTTGAGAATTCTTATCTATTTCCTTAATAAGCTCCATAAAATAGGATGTGTTTTTGTCATCCAAAGGTGCATCAATTTCATCAAAAAGTAAAAACGGAGCAGGTTTAATTAGGCAGGCTGATATAATTAGCGCTATTGCCGATAAAGCTTTTTCCCCTCCGGATAGTAAATTGATGGATTGAAATTTTTTCCCCCTAGGTCTTATCATTACCTCAACCCCGGTCTCGAGTATATCGTCTGGATCTGTAAGAACTAATTTCCCTTCCCCACCCCTAAATAGGCGGGCAAATATTTCTTGGAATTTTTCATCCATAACCTCAAAAGCTTCTTTGAATCTTTTCTCAGATTCTTTGTCAATTTTGCTAATTGCCTTACCTAAAGACGAAATTGCCTGTATAAGATCATCCATCTGCTCGGTTAAGAAAGTATATCTTTCTTCTAATTTGTTGTATTCCTCAGGAGCCAAGAGGTTAACCGGGCCGAATCTTTCAATCTTTTGCTGAAGCCTTCTTAATCTAGGTTCTTCAATATTTAGATCAATCTCCAATAACTCTTCTTCCTCTTGTGGACCCATTTCAGTCCTGTTATCCATATCGAACGAGTTATTTCTCCTAAGAGTATCAGTTATATTCTCAATCTCGATTTGCACACTATTTAGATCAAGCTCAAAAGAATTGTTTTTAAGACGTATATCAGATAGCTGTGAATTTAGGTATTCCCTTTTCTCACTAGTGATTGAAATCTCTTCTTGTAATTTCCGCCTTTCGTTATTTTTTAATGTTAATTCTTCCTCTTTTTCTTTGAGCTTGTTCTGAAGGTCATTAATTTCAATAACAGTATTTCCCACTTTTTCTATTAGACTTAGTTTCTCGTGTTTCTTTTCTTCAATTGTGCTTGATTCAATCTCTATTCTTTTGTTAATATCACTTCTTCGGATATCCAGTTCTACCAAGTCTTCATATAAACTTCTTTCTTTTTCCCTCAGAGACGCACACGTGACTTTGAGGTCTGCTATATCCCTCTCAAGCTTTCTCTCGCCCTGTTCCTCGTGTTGAATTTTGTCTTCGATCGCAGTCAATCTGTGCTCAAGATCAATTTTTTCAATATCAAGCACTTCAATTTTGGAATTTGATTCGTCAATAGAAATTGATCTTTCGCCGATTTCCTTATTTATTTGCTCAAGATTCTTGGCGACAATCTCAATCCTTTTTTCTATTTTTTCCAAATATCCTTTGAGGTTATATATATCCTTTCTCGTCTCAGCCTCTTTTATGTCTATTTCTATTAAGCGGTCATTGTAGTCCTTGATTCTATCTTTTACATTTTGGATTTCCTTATCGTTTACCTCGATTTCTGAAGCTATGCTCTTTATCTCTGTTTGAAGTTTTTCTGTGCCAGCTGTTAGATTCTCAACTTCCCTTTTCCTC